>NZ_CP108430.1:7395000-7657500 GCF_041435335.1 Streptomyces sp. NBC_01283 | reverse complement strand
GGGCGCTTCCCTTCGTTGTGTTCCAAACTCTATCAGGTCTTTTTCGACTCCCTGACCACTCATCTGCGAGCACGCAGAATCGGACCCAGGGATTAGGATCTGACTTGATAGATGCCGCCGAGTCCGGACGCTTGAACGCGTCGCTTGCCTCAGGCAGGAGTCCGACTGTACATCGGGCGTTGGGGTGGGCGCAAATCGTTTGTGCAGTGCTCCTACTCAGTCATCCGGGACCTCTCACGCGGAACCGGGACTTTTTATGACTTACCCTTCTGAACAGTGCGTCGTCCAGGACAGGTAGTGACGGCGGCTACGTATCTCCACCTCCTGGGAGGCTTGCTATGACCAGCGTTTCGTCCCCGCTAGCAGGACGCGCCATCGGGCTCTCTGCTGTGCCGGACCCCGTGTTCTCCGGCGCGATGGTCGGACCCGGCACCGCCATCGACCCCGTGCGCGAGCCCTCCGTGGCTGTCGCCCCCGTCGACGGCATCGTCGTCTCGCTCCACCCCCATGCCTTTGTCGTCGTGGACGACCAGGGGCACGGCGTGCTGACGCACCTGGGCATCGACACCGTTCAGCTCAACGGCGAGGGCTTCGAGCTGCTCGTGAACAAGGGTGACACCGTGCAGCGCGGTCAGTCCATCGTGCGCTGGGACCCCGCGAGCGTCGAGGCGGCCGGCAAGTCCCCGGTCTGCCCGATCGTGGCACTGGAGGCCACTGCCGAGTCCCTCTCCGACCTCGTGGAGGATGGCGACGTAAAAGCTGGGGACGCTCTCTTCAGCTGGAAGTGACGTCATCGCCGTCCCTGACGGCAGGTAGGACATCCACCGCGGCGGCTGGGCCCGTCGCTCTATTGGAGACGGGTTACATGGAGACAACGCTGCGAGGCGTCGGCGTGAGCCACGGTGTGGCGATCGGCGAGGTTCGGCACATGGGGACGGCGGTGCTGGAGCCGCCTGCCAAGCAGATTCCCGCGGAGGAAGCCGAGCGCGAACAGGGGCGTGCTCGCCAGGCGGTGGAAGCTGTGGCGGCCGATCTCAATGCGCGTGGCAACCTCGCCGGTGGCGAGGCGCAGCACGTGCTCGAGGCGCAGGCCATGATCGCCCAGGACCCCGAGCTGATGGCCGACGTCGACCGGCGGGTGACCGTCGGGAGCTCGGCGGAGCGCGCCATCTACGACGCTTTCTCGCACTACCGCGAGCTGCTCGCGGGTGCCGGCGAGTACATGGCCGGTCGTGTCGCCGACCTGGACGACGTGCGGAATCGTATCGTCGCCCGTCTGCTGGGCGTTCCTATGCCCGGTGTTCCGGACAGCGACGAGCCCTACGTCCTGATCGCGCGTGACCTCGCGCCGGCGGACACGGCGCTGCTCGACCCCGCACTGGTGCTCGGCTTCGTCACCGAGGAGGGCGGGCCGACCAGTCACAGCGCGATTCTCGCGCGGGCGCTCGGTGTGCCCGCGATCGTCGCTCTGCCGGGTGCCGGTGAGCTGGCCGAGGGCACTGTTGTCGCCGTGGACGGCAGCACCGGTGAGATCTTCGTCGAGCCGAGTGCGGAGAAGCGGAGTCAGCTGGAGGCCTCGGCTGCCGCGCGCAAGGCCGCGCTCGCCGCGTCGACGGGTCCCGGTGCGACGTCCGACGGGCACAAGGTGCCGTTGCTCGCCAATGTCGGCGGTCCCGCGGATGTGCCGGCGGCGGTGGAGGCCGGTGCCGAGGGTGTCGGTCTCTTCCGTACCGAGTTCCTCTTCCTCGACGACAGCACCAAGGCGCCGTCCGAGGAGAAGCAGGTCGAGGCGTACCGCGCGGTGCTCGAGGCGTTCCCCGAGGGTCGTGTCGTCGTGCGTGTGCTCGACGCGGGTGCCGACAAGCCGCTCGACTTCCTGACGCCCGGCGATGAGCCGAACCCGGCGCTCGGCGTGCGCGGGCTGCGGTCGCTGCTTGAGCACCCCGATGTGCTGCGTACGCAGCTGACGGCGCTGGCCAAGGCCGCGGAGGGGCTGCCGGTCTACCTCGAGGTCATGGCGCCGATGGTCGCCGACCGCATCGACGCCAAGGCGTTCGCCGACGCGTGCCGCGAGGCGGGGCTGCAGGCCAAGTTCGGTGCCATGGTGGAGATTCCGTCCGCCGCTCTGCGGGCGCGCTCGATTCTCCAGGAGGTCGAGTTCCTGTCGCTCGGCACCAATGACCTCGCGCAGTACGCGTTCGCGGCCGACCGTCAGGTGGGCGCCGTCTCCCGGCTGCAGGACCCGTGGCAGCCCGCGCTGCTCGACCTGGTCGCGCTGTCCGCCGAGGCGGCGAGGGCCGAGGGCAAGAGCTGTGGCGTGTGTGGCGAGGCGGCCTCCGACCCGCTGCTCGCGTGTGTGCTGACCGGTCTCGGTGTGACCTCCCTTTCGATGGGCGCCGCGTCCATTCCTTATGTGCGGGCGACTCTGGGCAAGTACACGCTGGCTCAGTGCGAGCGTGCGGCTGCTGCCGCGCGTGCCGCTGACAGTGCCGAGGAAGCACGGAAGGCCGTGCAGGCGGTGCTGTCCGGCGAGTAGCCGGCAACCAGGTGTGTGAGGGGCGCTCCATCCGGCATGGGTGGGGCGCCCCTCGGCGTTCAGTGCCGGTGTCCCCCTTCGGGTCGCGCGTCCCCGATGATCGGTGCGTCGCAGTAGTCGACGCCGGACTCCGGGGCGACGAGGTCCCCTGACACCGCGTCGGTGCAGTAGGCGTCGAAGACCTCGGCCGCGGTGAGGGGCAGCAGCCGCTCGCCGTGCAGGCGCCAGCCTTGGACGCGGTCGCGTTTGCCGTCCATGAGGCTGCGCATCACCACGCCCGCTGCGCTGTGGGTGGCGATGCCGACCGCGAGGACTGTGGTGAACTCCAGGGCTTCGGTCTCGTCGAGTTCCGTATGGCCGTCGTTGTCCTTGGCCGTGTGCAGTGCGGCGAGGAGTGTCTCCGGGGTGGTCGGCACGCTGCAGACGAGGTGCCGGGTATCGGTCTCGGAGCTGTCGAGCAGTTGGACGAGCAGGTCCGATGCCCGGTTGAAGGCGGCGCGGCCGATGTCCTCGCCGCAGACCGCGCAGGCGCCCAGGCGGGCCAGGACCAGCGTCGCGTACTCCCAGGTGGCGCGGCGGACCGCCTCGTCGATGAGGTCGGGGAGGAGATCGGCGAGGGGTTGTCCGTCGTACGGAACGGTGGGCCCGGTGGCGGCCAGCTCCGCTGTGAAGCGGGTGCGGCTGGCCGGGGCGTCCGGGTCCAGGCCCGTCTCGGCACAGTACTCGGCGTACTCCTCTGGGTCGAAGAGCGCGATGGTGGTGTGCCCGCCGTCGGACGCGAGTGACCTGAGGAGGCCTTCGGCCTGCCGGAGGTAGGCCGTGTGGTCGTCGAAGGTGAAGGTGCGGTAGCGGCGCATCGCCGCGAAGTCGTCCTCGTCGGCCAACAGGCCGATGGTGCCGGCGACTTCGCGGCGTAGTGCGCGCCGCATGGTGGTGTGTTGCGTGCGAGCCATGATTCCCCCTGCGATACGTCGATCGATGCTCACTCAGAGTAATCGTGGGCACTGACAACGGCGGCGGGGCGGGGAGTCAGGAGCGCTTGCGGGCCAGGTTCTCGTAGAAGCGGAGCAGGTCGAGGTTGTCCACCGAGCCGGGGTTGACCGCCTTGTCCAGTGCGGTGCCCTGGAGGAGCCGCTTGACCGGGACCTCGATGCGCTTGCCGGTGAGGGTGTGCGGGATGCCGGGGACCTCGATGACCTCGTCGGGGACGTGGCGCGGGGAGAGCTGCGCGCGGATGGTCTGCTTGATGCGGTCGCGGAGGCCGTCGTCGAGGGTGGCGCCGGGGGCGAGGTGGATGAAGAGGGGCATCCAGTAGCCGCCGTCGGGCTGTTCTACGCCGATGACGAGGGATTCGCGGATCTCGGGGAGGCGTTCCACGGCTTCGTAGATGTCGGCCGAACCCATGCGTACGCCTTGGCGGTTGAGCGTGGAGTCGGAGCGGCCGTGGATGACGACCGAGCCGTGCGAGGTGACGGTGATCCAGTCGCCGTGGCGCCAGACTCCGGGATAGGTGTCGAAGTAGCTGTCGTGGTAGCGGGTGCCGTCCGGGTCGTTCCAGAAGTGGATCGGCATGGAGGGCATCGGGTTGGTGACCACGAGTTCGCCGACCTCGTCGATGAGGGGCTTGCCCTGGGGGTCCCAGGCCTGCAGGTCCGTGCCGAGGCCGGGGGCCTGGAGTTCGCCGATGTGCACGGGCAGGGTCGGTACGGCCCCGGCGAAGCAGGAGCAGACGTCCGTGCCGCCGCTGACGGAGGCCATCCAGAGGCCGCCGGGGGTGTCCTCGAATTCGTCGTGCAGCCAGCGGAATCCGTCGGGCGGGAGCGGGGATCCGGTGGTGGCGACGCACTGGACGGTGGAGAGGTCGAAGTCGCGGGCCGGGTGTACGCCGGCCTTGCGGCAGGCCATGACGTACGCGGCCGATGTGCCGAAGAGCGTGGCCTTCGTGCGTTCGGCGATGCGCCATTGGGCGCCGGTGTCGGGGTAGCCGGGGCTGCCGTCGTAGAGGACGATCGTGGTGCCGGTGAGCAGGCCGGAGACGAGGAAGTTCCACATCATCCAGCCGGTGGAGGTGTACCAGAAGAAGCGGTCGTCGGGGCCGAGGTCGCAGTGCAGGCCGAGCTGCTTGAGATGTTCGACGAGGATGCCGCCCTGGGACTGGACGATGGCCTTGGGCAGGCCCGTCGTGCCGGAGGAGTAGAGCACCCACAAGGGGTGGCCGAACGGGACCGGTTCGAAGACCGGGGCCGTGTCCGAGGCGGTGAGGGCGTCCCATTCCAGGGCGCCTTCGGGGGCCTCGGTGCCGAGCAGCGGGATGTGGACGACGGCGCGCAGGGTGGGCAGTTCGCGGCGCAGCTCGGCGACGGCGTCGGTGCGGTCGTGCTCCTTGCCGCCGTAGCGGTAGCCGTCGACGGTGAACAGGACGACCGGTTCGACCTGCTGGAAGCGGTCGAGGACGCTGCGTGCGCCGAAGTCCGGGGCGCAGGAGGTCCAGACGGCGCCGACGGCGGCGGTGGCCAGAAGGGCGACGACGGCCTGCGGGATGTTGGGGACGTATCCGCTGACGCGGTCTCCGGGGCGCACACCCAGGGTGCGCAGCTCGGCCGCCAGGGAGCCGACCTGGCGGCGCAGCTCGCCCCAGGTGACGGCGGCCGGCTCGTGGGTCTCGTCGACGTGGAGGAGGGCCGGGTCGCCCGCGCGCGCGGGGTCCTCGGCGGCGCGCAGGGCATGTTCGGCGTAGTTGAGCGTAGCTCCGGGGAACCACTCGGCACCCGGCATCGAGCGGTCGCCGAGTACGCGCGCGTAGGGCGTCGAGAACCGCACATCGAACCAGTCGGTGACCGATTTCCAGAACGTGTCCAGTTCGTCCACGGACCAGCGGTGCAGGGCCGCGTAGCCACCGTCGGCGGGTGCTCCGTGCCGCTCGGCGGCCCATGCCTGGAACCGCGTGATCTGCGCGGCGGCGATCCGTTCCTGGTCGGGCTGCCAGAGCGGTGAGGGGTTCGCTGAGGACATGGATCGGCTCCCGGGCTCTACGCGTCGTATGCGTGTGTGGTGCGCGCCTGCTGGTTGTGCGCGCGACACGGCTGACAGGGACGATGCCACGTGATCGATTTCGACACCAGGGGGTGCCTCACACAGTCGGCGAGGCGCCTATGTGGCGTCACCCCAGGTGAACGGCAGCTGAACGATCCACACAGGCGGCTTCTTCGGTGACAGGGTGAGCAGCATGAACGGTCGTGACCTGGTGCGTTCGATGAAGGCGGTCAGCTTGATCGGTACGGGGCAGGGGTTGCGTGCGGTGCGGTCCTCTTGGAGCAGGCGGCGGGCCGACGCGGCCGGGCTCGCCCAGCGGGGTGTCGAACGCGCGCGGGTGCCCGGTCCGGTGACGGGAGTGGAGCCGGGGCCCGGCGGTGGGGTGCTGCGGTTCGCCCGGTCCGAGCTGCGGGTGCGGGTCACGACAGGCGGTGCGATCTTCTGGGGCTGGGACGGTGCGGAGCCCGATCCCTCGTACGCGCTCGTCAGCGGGAGTCCCGACGCGGACCCGCGGGCCGTCCTCGAGCCGGACAAGGAAGGTGGCTGGCGGGTGGTGTCGGAGCGGGCGACTGTGGTCGTCTCGCGGCTCGGCGCCGTGGAGTTGCGGACGCCCGGCGGTCTGATGCTGCGCCGTGATCTGCCGCCTCGCTGGTGGGAGTCGGCCGGCGAAGGTCCGGGGCACTGGCTGCAGCGCTCCCAGGTCGCGGCGGACGCACGGTTCTTCGGACTGGGGGGTCGTGCGCAGGGCCCTCGGCTGCGGAACGGGACGTACCGGCTGTGGAACACCGATCCCGGGGGCTCGTTCGGGCCCGGCGACGGCCCTTTGTACATCACCATGCCGGTGCAGCTCGTCGTGGCCGATGCCGGCTGTCATCTGGTGTTCCACGACAACACGTGGGACGGCGCCGTGGCGGTGCGCGAGGGCGAGGAGGGTGCGGGGTCGGGGCATGACAGGGCGGGTTCGTGCGAGGTGCGCATGGACGGCGGGCCCCTGCGGTGCTGGGTCATCGTGGGCACCCCCGCGCGCGTGCTGCACACCTGGGCCTCGCTCACCGGGCCGCCCGCGCTGCCTCCCGCGTGGGCACTCGGGCACCATCACGCGCGGTGGGGCTTCGGCAGTGAGCGCGAGGTGCGGCGGATCGTCGACGGCTACCGGGAGCGGGGGCTGCCGTTGGACGCCGTCCATCTGGACATCGACCACTACGACGCGCATCAGGTGTTCACCGTCGACAAGGAGACCTTTCCTCACCTGCCGCAGCTGGCGGACGACTTGGCCAGGGACGGCGTGCGTCTGGTGTCGATCGTGGACCCGGCGGTGAAGGCCGAGCCCGGCAATGAGGTCTACGACAGCGGCAGGGCGACGGACGCCTTTGTGCGCGATGCGGCGGGGCGGACGGTGCACGGGGTCGTCTGGCCGGGCCGGGCGGTGTATCCGGACTTCACGGACGCGCGGGTGCGGGCGTGGTGGGGCGGGCTCTACAAGGAGCGGCTCGCCCAGGGGTTCGCGGGTTTCTGGCACGACATGAACGAGCCGGTGTCCTTCGCCGCCTTCGGGGAGCCGACGCTGCCGCGCTCGGCCCGGCACGCCCTGGAGGGCCGCGGCGGCGACCACCGCGAGGCGCACAACGTGTACGGCCTCGGCATGGCGCGTGCGGGGTACGAGGGACTGCGTGAACTGCACCCCGAGGAGCGGCCGTTCCTGTTCTCGCGCTCCGGGTGGGCGGGAATGCAGCGCTACGGAGGGACGTGGTCCGGGGATGTGGCCACGGGGTGGCCGGGTCTGCGGGCGTCCCTGTCGCTGGTCCTCGGCCTGGGGCTGTGCGGTGTGCCGTATTCGGGTCCTGATGTGGGCGGGTTCGACGGCAGTCCGTCACCCGAGTTGTATCTGCGGTGGTTCCAGCTCGGCTCGTATCTGCCGCTGTTCCGTACGCATGCGGCGCTGCGGGCCGGGCGCAGGGAGCCCTGGGAGTTCGGTCCCGATGTGCTTGAGCACGCGCGCGTGGCGCTCGTCGAACGCCGGCGGCTGCTGCCGTACTTCGTGACGCTCGCGCATCTGGCGCGGCGTACGGGGACGCCGTATGTGCGGCCCCTGTGGTGGGGCAGTCCGGAGGACCGGGCGCTGCGTGACTGCGGGGACGCGTTTCTGCTCGGGGACTGTCTGCTGGTGGCGCCCGTGTTCGAGCCGGGGGCCGTCCGCCGTACGGTTCGGCTGCCGGCGGGCCGCTGGTACGACACGGCGACCGGCCAGGCGTACGAGGGGCCTGCCCGTGTGCTCCTGGAGGCTCCGCTGTCCCGGATCCCGGTGCTCGCGCGGGCAGGTGCAGTGCTGCCGGTGCGGGGCGCCGACGGTGGTCTTGAGCTGGAGGTGTGGGCGCCGGGGCCGGGACGTACGGGAGGTGGCCTGGTGGTCAGGGACGCGGGTGACGGGTGGGAGCAGCCGGAGATCGAGCGGTTCACCGCGCGGTGGGCCGGACAGCAGGTGGTGGTCGAGCGGGACGGCGAGGAAGGGGGCGACGTCGGGCTGCCGGTGACGGTGCGGGAAGGCGCGCGGCCTCAGATGTAGCGCCCTTCGAACCAGGAACGCACCGCCAAGGTGTGCAGGGGGAAGGCGAGTTCGGCCGGCAGACGCAGCAGGTGCCAGCCTTCGGTCTCGGCCGTGGGGGCGGATTCCGGCAGTTCGGCCGCCGGGCGCTCGGGCAGGAGACCGAAGAGCAGAAGGTGGCCGTCGGGTGCGCTGAGTGCCCCCGCGAGGCGGACGTCACGGCTGGCCGCGCCGATGCCGGTCTCTTCCTGGAGCTCGCGGACGACGGCGTCCCGCCAGTCCTCCCGGTCGTCGATGAACCCGCCGGGCAGGGCCACTCCCCCGCGCGCGGGAGCGATGGTCCGGGTCACGACGACGAGGGCGGTGCCCTTGGAGTCGTACACGGGCTGGAGTGCCACCGCCACGGGCAGCGGATTGCGGTAGGCCACCGTGCCGCAGGCGGGGCAGGTGCGGGGCCAGGCGGAGAGTTGTTCCCCGTAGGGCGCCCCGCAGCTCGAACAGTGGGAGCCGGGGACGGGTTCGGCGTGGTGCTGGGATGGGGACACGCGGCGGACTGTATCCGATCACTCCGGTGACGGTCTTTCCCTGTGGGACCGGATCCTGATAGATGCAGGGTTCATGACAGGACTTGCCCCCGCACTGCGGAATCTCGCCGTCACCGCCACCGCTCTCGCCGCCGTGGCCGCCGCCCCCGTGCCCGCCCATGCCAAGCCGGAACCCAAGGCTCCCGATGAGTTCGTGGCGTTGCGGGACGTGGACCCGACGATCATCCAGGAGATGCGCTACGTCACGCCGCACAACTTCGTGGGGACGCCCATCGACGGCTACAAGAAGCCGATGTGCATCCTCACGGAACCCGCGGCGAAGGCACTGCACAAGGCCCAGCGCTCGCTGCTGCGCAAGGGCTACTCCCTGAAGGTGTACGACTGTTACCGGCCGCAGCGGGCGGTCGACCAGTTCGTGCGCTGGGCCGAAGACCTCGGCGACGTACGCATGAAGGCGGAGTTCTATCCCCATGTCGACAAGTCGCGGTTGTTCGAGGACGGTTACATCGCGGCGAAGTCCGGTCACAGCCGGGGCTCGACGCTCGATCTGACGGTCGTGAAGCTGCCCGCCCTTCCCACGCGTCCGTACGTTCCCGGGGAGCCCCTCAGGCCCTGCTTCGGACCGAAGGACGAGCGGTTCCCCGACAACTCCGTGGACATGGGGACGGGGTTCGACTGCTTCGACACCCTCTCCCACACGGACGACCCCCGCATCACCGGCAAGCAGCGCATCAACCGGGATCTGCTGCGGGGCGCGCTGACGAAAGTCGGTTTCGTCAACCTTCCCGAGGAGTGGTGGCACTTCACCCACAAGCCCGAACTCTTCCCCGACACCTATTTCGACTTCCCCGTGGCGCGGCGCTCGCTGAACGGGAAGTAGCGGGTGCCGGGCTACTGACGGGATCCGGTTGCCCGTGGCACACTTCTGACGTTCCGTCAGATCCAGTGTCGTGGAGGAACCTTGCCCCGTACGCGTACTCCCGTGGTGGCCGGCTGGTTCGCCGGGGAGGGAGACAACTTCCGCCTTCTGGGCACGCGCTGCTCGGCCTGCGCCAGTGTCTTCTTCCCCCGCGAGGACGGCTTCTGCCGCAATCCCGGCTGCTCGGGCGGTGACCTCGCCGAGGTCCCGCTCTCCCGGCGCGGACGCGTCTGGTCGTACACGGACAGCCGCTACCGCCCGCCCGCGCCCTATGTGTCGGATCAGGAACTTCCCTGGCAGCCCTACGCGTTGATCGCTGTGGAGCTCGAGGCGGAGCGGATGGTGGTGCTCGGCCAGTCGGTTCCGGGGGTGACCGTCGCCGACCTGGAGGTCGGCATGGAGGTGGAGGTCGTCCCCGGCGTGCTCGACGAGGAGGCCGGGGACGACGAGGGCTCGGGGACGACCTGGACGACGTGGCACTGGCGGCCGGTGGGGGTGGGCGCATGACCAGCGAGGTGGCGGTGCTGGGCGCGGGCATGCACCCCTGGGGCAAGTGGGGCCGGAGCTTCATCGAGTACGGCACGGCGGCGGCCCGCGCGGCGCTCGCCGACGCCGGGGTGGACTGGCGCGACGTGGGGTCGATCGTCGGTGCGGACACGGTCCGTGGCGGCTATCCCGGGTACGTGGCCGGGGCGACGTTCGCGAAGGCGCTCGGCTGGCAGGGCGCGCGGGTCGCGAGCGTGTACGCGGCGTGCGCGTCCGGCGCTCAGGCGATCAACACCGCGCGTACGCAGATCCTCGCGGGCCTCGCCGATGTCGTCCTCGTCGTCGGGGCGGATGCCGCGCCCAAGGGGTTCTTCCGGCCCGCCGGAGGAGACCGGCACGACGACCCGGACTGGCTGCGCTTCCGGGTCCTCGGCGCCACCAACCCCACGTACTTCGGTCTGTACGCACGCCGCAGGATGGCGGTGCACGGCGACACCCTGGAGGACTTCGCCCAGGTCAAGGTGAAGAACGCGGCGGCGGGAGCACTCAATCCGAACGCGCGGTACCGAAAGACCGTCACCGCGGAGGAAGTGGCCGCATCGGCGGTCGTCGCCGATCCGCTGCGGCTGCTCGACATCTGCGCGACCTCCGACGGCGCGGCGGCGCTCGTGCTCTCCAGCATGGAGTTCGCGCGGCGGCACGGCGCGTCCGACCCGGTGCGCATCCGGGCGGTGTCCACGGTGACGCCGACGTATCCGACCACCGTCCTCGACCTGCCGGACATCGCGACCGACTCCGCGGCCACCGTGACGCCGGCCGACGGGACCTTCCGCGCCTCCATCGCGCACGCCGCGTACGAGGAAGCGGGCATCGGACCCGACGAGCTCTCCTTCGCGGAGGTCTACGACCTCTCCACCGCACTGGAACTGCAGTGGTACGAGGACCTGGGGCTCTGCGGCGAAGGAGAGGGCGCCAAGCTGCTGCGGGAGGGGGCGACCGCTCCGGGCGGACGCATACCGGTCAACCCCAGCGGCGGACTCGCCTCCTTCGGAGAGGCCGTTCCGGCACAGGCCATCGCCCAAGTGTGCGAGCTGACATGGCAGTTGAGGGGAACGGCGGGGGCTCGGCAGATCGCGGGGGCGCGGGCGGGGATCACCGCGAACCAAGGGCTCTTCGGGCACGGCTCCTCGGTCGTCGCGGTGCGCTGAGCACGGTCACCGGCCCCGCGCGGCCCGTTAAGGGAGTGGACCACGGGCGCCTCGCGGGGGAAGGGATCGCGCCGGTTAACCGTTGCCGTCCGCGACCTTGACGCTCCATCACCACCGGTGAACACTTCCGGTGTCAGTCGGCATCGCCGCACTTCGGCTCCGTGCCATTCAGGGCCCCTGCACGCGCGAAGGTCTGCACGAAAGGCCTGTTCAGCGGGTCATCCCCCTCTGGGCGATTCGACTGCGACGGCACGCTCGCCATGGAAGCCGGGCGGGGCGCGGGAACCCCTGCCCCCGGCTGAAGTCGCCGGGCGCGGCCAGGCAGTTGTCGTGGAACGCACCCAGCACGGAGTACCGGGGCCACGGCCCCGGGCGAGGCCCTAGGAGCCGCCATGTACTCGAATGGGGACATCTTCGTCGGTGAGATCATCGGCACCGCGATCCTGATTCTCCTCGGCGCCGGTGTATGCGCCGCCGTCACCTTGAACCATTCGAAGGCGAAGGCCTCCGGATGGGTCGTCATCGCCTTCGGATGGGGCTTCGGCGTGCTCGCGGGCGCGTACACCGCGGGCCCCCTCTCCGGCGGTCACCTCAACCCCGCCGTCACGCTCGGCATCGCGATCGACACCGGGGAGTGGGGCAAGGTCTGGATCTATCTGCTCGGGCAGATGGTCGGCGCGATGCTCGGCGCCGTCCTCGCGTATCTCGTGTACTACGCGCAGTTCAGCGCCAATGTCTCCGGGAACGTCAAGGACAAGGTGACGAGCGCCCATCAGCCGACCCCGACACTCGGCATCTTCTCGACCATCCCGGAGATCCGTAACCCGGTCGCCAACGTCGTCACGGAGGTCATCGCGACGATCGCACTGGTGCTGCCCATCCTCGCCTTCGGGCTCACCAAGGGGCTCGGCGAGTCCGGCACGCAGACGCTGATCGTGGCGTTCCTGGTCGTCGGCATCGGCCTCTCGCTGGGCGGGCCCACCGGATACGCCATCAACCCGGCCCGTGACCTGGGCCCGCGCATCGTGCACACGTTCCTGCCGATCCCCAACAAGGGGACGTCCGACTGGAGTTATGCCTGGATCCCCGTGGCCGGGCCGCTGATCGGCGGAGCGCTCGCAGGTCTCATCTACAACGTAGCCTTCTGACGCTAGGGGTAGCCATGCCGGACAACTCCGACAAGTTCGTCGCCGCAATCGACCAGGGCACCACCTCCAGCCGCTGCATCATCTTCAACCACGCGGGCGAGATCGTCGCCGTCGACCAGCGTGAACACCGCCAGATCTTTCCGAAGCCGGGGTGGGTCGAGCACGACGCCACCGAGATCTGGTCCAAGGTGCAGGCCGTGGTCGCGGGAGCGATCGCCAAGGCCGGGCTCCGCGCTGACCAGCTCAGCGCGCTCGGCATCACCAACCAGCGCGAGACGACGGTCCTGTGGGACCGCGCCACGGGCAAGCCCGTGCACAACGCGATCGTCTGGCAGGACACCCGGACGTCGGCGCTCTGCAACGAGCTGGGCGGCTCGGACGGCCAGGACAGGTTCCGGGAGCAGACCGGGTTGCCGCTCGCGAGCTACTTCTCCGGGCCCAAGGCCGCCTGGCTGCTCGACAACGTGCCCGGTCTGCGGGCCCGCGCCGAGCGCGGCGAGATCGCGTTCGGCACCATCGACTCCTGGCTGATCTGGAACCTCACCGGCGGCACGGACGGCGGCGTGCACGTCACGGACGTCACCAACGCCGGGCGCACCATGCTGATGAACCTGGCCACCCTCCAGTGGGACCAGTCGATTCTCGCCGCGATGAACGTCCCCGAGGTGATCCTCCCGGAGATCAGGTCGTCGGCCGAGGTCTACGGCACGGCGGTCGGGCAGCTCGCCGGTGTGCCCGTCGCCTCCGCCCTGGGCGACCAGCAGGCGGCCATCTTCGGGCAGGCCTGCTACGACACGGGGACGGCCAAGAACACGTACGGAACCGGCAGTTTCCTGTTGCTCAACACCGGGAACCGGCCCGTCCCGTCGAAGAACGGGCTGCTCACCACGATGGGCTACAAGATCGGCTCCGAGGCGCCCGTCTACTGCCTCGAAGGGGCGATAGCGATCACCGGCGCGCTGGTCCAGTGGTTCCGCGACCAGCTCGGCATCATCCGCAGCGCCGACGAGATCGAGCCGCTGGCCGCGAGCGTGGAGGACAACGGCGGCGCGTACATCGTGCCCGCGTTCTCCGGCCTCTTCGCACCCTACTGGCGCTCCGACGCGCGCGGCGTCGTCACCGGGCTCACCCGCTACGTGACCAAGGCGCACCTGGCACGTGCCGTCCTGGAGGCGACGAGCTGGCAGACCCGTGAGGTCGTCGACGCGATGTACCAGGACTCCGGGGTGCGGCTGCGGACCCTGAAGGTCGACGGCGGCATGACGAAGAACAATCTGCTGATGCAGCACCAGGCGGACGTTCTCGGGGTGCCGGTGATCCGGCCGAAGGTCTCCGAGACGACGTGTCTGGGGGCCGCGTACGCCGCCGGGCTCGCGACCGGCGTGTGGAACGACCTCGACGAGCTGAAGGCGCACTGGCAGCAGGACGTCGAGTGGACGCCGGCGATGGACGCGGACGCCCGTGAACGCGAGTACCACAACTGGCACAAGGCGGTGGAACGAAGCTTCGGCTGGCACGAGGACGGCGCGAGCTGAGCCGAGGATGACCGCGGCCCGTGTCCCCGTCCATGGGAATACGGGCCGCGGCTGTTGACCCGGTCATGCGCTCACGTGGTCGCGGGCTCCCTGGCCGCGGCGGCGGTCGCCATCGCGTGCTGGACGACGCCGATGAGCACTTCCTTGACCGACTGCCGCTCGCGCGCGTCACACATCACCACGGGAACGCCCTCATCGAGGTCGAGCGCCTGGCGCACGGCGTCGGCGGGGTAACGCGATGCGCCCTCGAAGCAGTTGACTCCGACGACGAAGGGTATGGAACGGCGCTCGAAGTAGTCGACGGCCGCGAAGCAGTCCTCCAGGCGGCGGGTGTCGGCGAGGACCACGGCACCGAGCGCCCCGGTGGCCAGCTCGTCCCAGAGGAACCAGAAGCGGTCCTGGCCCGGGGTGCCGAACACGTACAGGACCAGGTCCTCGCGGAGCGTGATGCGCCCGAAGTCCATGGCGACGGTGGTGGTGTGCTTGCCCGAGACGCCGCTGGTGTCGTCGACGGGGCGGCCCGCCTCGCTGAGCAGCTCCTCGGTGCGCAGCGGTTTGATCTCGCTGACGGCGCCGACGAGGGTCGTCTTGCCCACGCCGAAGCCGCCCGCCACCAGGATCTTCAGCGTCACCGGCTCGACGGGGGCCTTGCCGCGCTCAGAACGCTTGAAGATCATCGCTCGCTTCTCCTGGATCAGTTGCTTCGGGGGTTGCGGTTGTTTCGGGGGGTGCGGTTGTTTCGCTGCTGTGGTGCGGGGGCGGGCCGTATCCGCCGCCGCCCGGGGTTTCGATCACGAGTACGTCGCCGGGGGCCGCGTCCGCGAAGTCGCTGCCCTCCAGCTCCTGGACGCTTCCGTCGGCACGCTCCACGCGGCCCGTGCCGAGCGCTCCGGGGCTGCCGCCCGCCATGCCGTACGGCGCCACCTTGCGGTGCTGCGAGAGCGTGGAGACCGTCATCGGTTCGCGGAAGCGGATGCGGCGCACCGCCCCGTCCCCGCCGCGCCACCTGCCGGTGCCGCCGCTCCCGCGCCGCACCGCGAACTCCTCAAGCAGCACCGGCAGGCGCCACTCGAGGACTTCGGGGTCGGTGAGCCGGGAGTTGGTCATGTGGGTCTGGACGACGGATGCCCCGTCGAAGCCGTCGCCCGCCCCGGATCCCGAGGCCACCGTCTCGTAGTACTGGTGGCGGTCGTTCCCGAAGGTGACGTTGTTCATCGTCCCGGAGCCCTCGGCCTGGACACCCAGGGCTCCGTAGAGGGCGCCGGTGATCGCCTGTGAGGTCTCGACGTTCCCGGCGACGACGGCCGCGGGCGGCTCGGGGGCGAGCAGGGAGCCCGGCGGCACGATGATGCGCAGCGGGCGCAGGCAGCCGTCGTTGAGCGGGATGTCCTCGGCCACCAGGGTGCGGAAGACGTACAGGACAGCGGCGTTGACCACCGCGAAGGGGGCGTTGAAGTTCGTGGCGAGCTGGGGGGACGTACCGGTGAAGTCGACGGTCGCCGAGCGGGCCGCGCGGTCGACCGAGACACGGACCCGGATGACGGCCCCCGAGTCCGTCGGATAGGCGAACTCGCCCTCTTCCAGTACGTCGATCACACGGCGTACCGCTTCTTCGGCGTTGTCCTGTACGTGGCTCATGTAGGCCTGGACGACGTCGAGCCCGAAGTTCGCGATCATGCGGGCGACTTCGTCGACGCCCTTCTGGTTGGCGGCGATCTGGGCGCGCAGGTCGGCGAGGTTGGTGGCCGGGTTTCGGGAGGGGTAGGGGGCGTCGGTGAGCAGGCTCAGGGTCTCGGCCTCGCGGAGCCGGCCGCCCTCCACGAGGAGCCAGTTGTCGAAGAGGATGCCCTCCTCCTCGATGGTGCGGCTGTTCGCGGGCATGGAGCCGGGGGCGATGCCGCCGATCTCCGCGTGGTGCCCGCGCGACGCCACGTAGAAGAGGATCCGCTCCCCCGGGGCGTCCGGTTCTTCCGAGGAGTCCCGCTCCTCCGAGGTGTCGAAGACCGGCGTGATGACGGTGACGTCCGGGAGGTGGGTCCCGCCGTGGTATGGGTCGTTGACCGCGTAGGTGTCTCCGGGG
This sequence comes from Streptomyces sp. NBC_01283, assembly GCF_041435335.1. Taxonomy (NCBI): domain Bacteria; kingdom Bacillati; phylum Actinomycetota; class Actinomycetes; order Kitasatosporales; family Streptomycetaceae; genus Streptomyces; species Streptomyces sp. NBC_01283. Next base: position 7,641,468 of record NZ_CP108430.1, on the reverse strand, counting down.
CGCATGCTGTCGCCGCGGCGCTGGATCACCTCTTTCACGCTGGTGCCCATCGAGCCCAGGTGCACCGGGATGTGCGGGGCGTTGGCGACGAGGTTGCCGTCCGGGTCGAAGAGCGCGCAGGAGAAGTCGAGCCGCTCCTTGATGTTCACGGACTGGGCGGTGGACTCCAGGCGGGCGCCCATCTGTTCGGCGATCGACATGAAAAGGTTGTTGAAGACTTCGAGGAGGACGGGGTCGGCCGCTGTGCTCGCGGCGGAACCCTCGGGCACCGCCACACGTTCCATGACCAGGTGTCCCTCGCGTGACATGGCCGCCTGCCAGCCGTCGTCCACGACCGTCGTGGCGCTGGCCTCGGTGATGATCGCGGGCCCGTCGACGGTCTCGCCGGGCGGCAGTTCCTCGCGGCGGTGCAGGGGCACGTCGCGCCAGGTGCCGCCCGTGTGCAGGCTGACGGTCTCCGGAGCTCCTCGGCGCGTGTCACCGGCGAGCACGGAGAGGTCGGGCTGCTGGGTCAGGCCGGTGGCCTCCACGGAGAGCGCCTCGACGACGACGGGGCGGTCCAGGGTGAAGGAGTAGGTGGTGCGGTGGCGTTCCTCGAAGACGCGGATCATGCCGTCCGGCTCCGTGAGCTCCACGGTGAGCGTGGTGTCGGTGCCGTCGTAGCGCAGCTGGGCGCGGCGTGTGACGCGGATGCGGTCCTCGGGCACGTCCTCGGCGAGCAGCTCGGCGCGGGCCGCTTCCTCCAGGTCGTCGGCGGTCTTCAGGACGCGGGGCATCGCGGACGGTTCGAGCCGGGCCTCCACGGACTGCTCGCGCATCGCGGTGGTGTCGGCGAGGCCGATGCCGAGCGCGGAGAGCACTCCGGCCATGGGGGGTACGAGGACGGTGCGGATGCCGAGCGAGTCGGCGACCATGCAGGCGTGCTGGCCGCCCGCGCCGCCGAACGTGGTGAGGGCGTAGCGGGTGACGTCATGGCCCTTCTGGACCGAGATGCGCTTGACGGCGGCGGCGATGTTGGCGACCGCGATCTGCAGATAGCCCTCGGCGACCTGCTCCGGAGTGCGGTCGTCGCCGGTGCTCTCCCGGATGTCGCGGGCCAGCGCGGTGAAGCGGTCGCGCACGAGGGCCTCGTCGAGCGGCTGGTCGCCGTCCGGCCCGAACACCCGGGGGAAGTGGGTGGGTTGGATGCGCCCGAGGGCGACGTTGGCATCGGTGACCGTGAGCGGTCCGCCGCCCCGGTAGCTCGCCGGGCCCGGAGCGGCGCCCGCCGAGTCGGGGCCCACGCGGTAGCGGCTGCCGTCGAAGTGCAGGACGGAGCCGCCGCCCGCGGCGACGGTGTGGATGTCCAGCATCGGCGCGCGCAGCCGGACGCCCGCGATCTGCGTGGTGAAGACCCGTTCGTACTCGCCCGCGTAGTGCGACACGTCCGTGGACGTGCCGCCCATGTCGAAGCCGATGACGCGGTCGAAGCCCGCGCGCTGCGACATGCGGGCCATGCCGACGATGCCGCCGGCGGGCCCGGACAGGATCGCGTCCTTGCCGCGGAACTGGCCCGCTTCGGTGAGGCCGCCGTTCGACTGCATGAACATCAGCCGTACGCCGCTGAGTTCGTCGGCGACGTGCTGGACGTAGCGGTCGAGGACGGGCGACAGATAGGCGTCGACGACCGCCGTGTCGCCGCGCGGGACCAGCTTCATCAGCGGGCTGACCTCGCTGGAGAGCGAGACCTGCGGAAAGCCCGTGCGGACGGCCAGTTCGGCGATCGCCCGCTCGTGGGCGGGATACAGATGGCTGTGCACGCACACCACGGCGACGGCCCGGATGCCGCCCTCATGGGCCTGGCGCAGCGGCCCGGCGAGCTGCTCCAGGTCGGGTGCCCGCAGGACCTCGCCCTCGGCGGTGACCCGCTCGTCGACCTCGATGACCCGGTCGTAGGGCAGCTCCGGCAGGACGATCTCGCGGGCGAAGATGCGGGGGCGGTTCTGGTAGGCGATGCGCAGGGCGTCACCGAAGCCCCGCGTGATCACCAGGGCGGTGGGCTCGCCCTTGCGCTCCAGGAGGGCGTTGGTGGCGACGGTGGTGCCCATGCGGACGGCGTCGACGGTCACGTCCGCCGTGTCGTCGTCGGCGTCAGGGACCTCAGCCGCCGACGTGACGGGGGCGGCGCGCAGTAACTCACGGATGCCCGCGACGGCCGCGTCGGCATAGCGGGCCGGGTTGTCCGACAGGAGTTTGTGCGTGAGCAGCCGTCCGTCGGGACGGCGCGCGACGATGTCCGTGAAGGTGCCGCCCCTGTCGACCCAGAACTGCCAGCCAGTCACGTCCCACTCCCGCTTCCGCGCTGTTCAGAGCGCCCGGAGGCCGTTGATCACGTCGCGCAGAATACTCTCGTCCGGCAGTTCCGCAGGGGGTACGGGACGTGTCACGTGCACCAGTTCGTCGTCGACGAGATCGCCGATGAGGACGCGGATCACACCGATGGGAAGGTCCAGTTCGGCCGCCAGTTCGGCGACCGACTGAGGGCTGTCACGGCAGAGCCCGACGATGTCCACATGTTCCGGGGACAGCGTCCTGTCCGCCTCCGGGTCCCCGGCGCGGGCCTCCGCGATGACGACCGCGATCAGATCGAGGCGGTGCTGGGCCGGACTGGTGGTCCGGCCGCGCGTCATGGCGTACGGCCGCACCACGGGCCCGGCGTCGTCGTCGAACCAGCGATGGGTCCCCTGTGTCCCTGTGCCGTCTTCGCTCATACCCTCCCGCTACCCTCCCGTGGGCAGGTCGGTGCGCGGCGCCGTACCCAGATGCACACCCACCCTCTTGACCAGCAGCGTCATTTCGTAGGCCACCAGGCCCACGTCGGAGTCGGCGTCCGCGAGGACGGCGAGGCAGCTGCCGTCGCCCGCGGCCGTGACGAAGAGGAACGCGTCGTCGAGCTCGACCACGGTCTGGCGGACCCTGCCCGCCTCGAAGTGGCGCCCGACGCCCTTGGCGAGGCTGTGGAAACCGGAGGCGACAGCCGCGAGGTGCTCGCTGTCCTCCCTGGTCAGATCCGCCGATACGCCGGTGGGCAGGCCGTCGCCGGAGAGCACGAGCGCCTTGCGGATGCTGGCGACCCGCTGCACCAGGTCGTCGAGGAGCCAGTTCAGCTCCCTCGCTGCCCCGGGTGTGGCGGTACGTGCGTCGGCCTTCGGTGCGGTCATCGACCGTCCCCCTCAGATGTCGTTCCTGGTGCTGTGCCGTCCAAGGCGTCTTCGCCCGCGGCGTTCTCTTCACGGCCACGCTGCCAGCCACGCTGGAGCGAAGCCATCCGGCTGCGTACCTCGTCGGCGTCGCGCTCTTCCGGCCTGGTCCTGGCCGGTGCCGAGTCGCGTTCCGTGCGCTGGTCCGGTCCGTCCTTCAACTGTGGGGCGAGATTGGCCTGCCGGACGCGCCGGGGCAGTCCGCCGGGTGCGGTGGTGGGCGCCGGGACCGGTCCGACGCGGGACTCGGTCTCCGTGCGCGCGGGCTCCACGCGCGGGGAGTCGGTACGCGAGGGCTCCGTACGCGCGGGCTCCGTACGGCGGCTGCGCCGCGGGAGGTCCGGCGGGGCGTCCGCCGCGGTGACGTCGCTGTGCGGCGGGGAGAGGTCGGGCCAGGCGGACTGCGGCTCGGGGCGCCGCGGCAGGTCGATGGGCTCGGCGGCGGGACGGCTGCCCCGGTCACGGTCCACGGCACCGCCCTGTGGGCGTCCCACGGGCGTCTGGGGGCGCTCGGGGCGCTCCGGTGCCGTGCCGTTGTCCTCCGCCGCGCCCCGGGGCCTGTTGTGCGTCACGGGGCGGCCGTGCGAGGAGACCAGCTTCGGGGTCCTGCGGCGGGGCAGCTGTACGGGGTCTCCGGGGGCCTCGTCGCCACCGGGGGCGCCGAAGGGGCCGGTGCTTCCGTTGCCGCGCGTGGGCAGGGCGTCGGGGCGGGCGGGCTCGCGCTCGCCCGTCTCCCGCTCCTCGCGGGCCTGCTGGTGCTGCTCGTCGCCCTGGAGCCCGGCCATGCGGCGGCGCGGGCGGAAGAGTCCGCCGCGCTCGCTGTCGGCGTCGTCGAGGTCGCCGAGCGCGCCGGGGAAGGGGTCGAGGCCCGCCATGCCGACCGGCGCCTCCAGCTCGACGGGACCGTCGAGGAGGGAAGCGGGCAGCCCCGGGAGTTGTACGGGCACCTGGCCGAGCGCGGCCTGCTTGTCACCCGTGGCGTCGCGGCCCACGGCCTCCTTGGGCTGCGGCCTGTCGAGACGGAAACCGATGCCGTTCGTGTCCGGGACGTCGTCCGTGAGCAGCGTCTCCGGGATGAACACGACGGCGGTGGTCCCGCCGTACGGAGAGGGCTGCAAGGAGACGCGTACGCGCTGGCGCTGGGCTAGGCGGCTGACCACGAAGAGGCCGAGGCGGTCGGTGTCGGAGAGCTCGAACTCCGGGGTCTCCGCGAGGCGGAGGTTGGCGTCCAGGAGTGCGTCGGCGGCCATGCCGAGGCCCCGGTCGTGGATCTCCAGGGTGAAGCCGTTGGCGACGTGCTCCCCGAGGACCTGTACCGCGGTGTGCGGCGGCGAGAACACCGTGGCGTTCTCCAGGAGTTCGGCCATCAGGTGGGTGAGGTCGGCGACGGCGGGCCCGGTGACGGCGATGCGCGGCAGGCGGCGCACCTCGATGCGTTCGTAGTCCTCGACCTCGGCGACGGCCGCGCGGACGACGTCCATGAGCTGGACGGGCTTGCGCCACTGCCGGGACGGGGCGGCGCCGGAGAGGATCACGAGACCCTCGGCGTGCCGCCGCATGCGGGTGGTGAGGTGGTCGAGGCGGAAGAGGTCGGCGAGTTCGTCGGTGTCCTCGGTCCTGCGCTCCATCGTGTCGAGCAGGGTGAGCTGCTTGTGCAGGAGCACCTGGCTGCGACGGGCGAGGTTGACGAAGACCTCCGAGACGCCGCGGCGCAGGTCGGCCTGTTTGACGGTGGCCTCGACCGCAGCGCGCTGCAGGGTATTGAGGGCCTGGCCGACCTGGCCGACCTCGTCCTTCTCGTACGTCAGGCGCGGTGCCTCGGTCTCCACGTCGACCTGTTCGCCCGCCGCCAGGCGGCGCAGCACGCCGGGCAGCCGGACGCCGGAGGCCTCGTGGGCCTCCAGGCGCAGGCGGCGCAGGTCGCGGATGAGGCTGCTGCCGACGCGCACGGACATGAAGACCGAGAACAGGAGCGCGAGCAGACCGAACACGCCCGCCACGACGACGCGCACGATGACGCCGACCGCCACCGGCTCGACACGGTCCTGGAAGCGGTCGCCCGCCGCCTTGTCGCGCTCGGCGAGGTCCTTGAGCGCCTTGCCCGCAGCGGCGTCCCAGCGTGCCGCGGTGACGGCGCGCGGGGTGCCGGGCGAGGACTCGATGACGGCCTTCTCGGCGGACCTCAGCCCCGTCGTCTCCGCGCCGTTCCAGTAGCGCTCGTACCCGGCGCGCTCCTCTTCGGGCAGCTGGGCGAGGTTGACCTCGTACAGCAGCCTGCGCTGGGCCCTGAGGTCGGAGATCTGCCGGATCTCGGCCTCGGTGAGCCTGCGGGCGACGAGGGCGGAACCGAGCAGCGCGTCCTCGCGGGAGAGCAGTTCACGTGCCCGGGTCACGCCGACGAGCGCGCGGCCCTGCTGGTCCATCTTCACGTCGTCGAGACCATGCAGGGTCATCAGGAAGCCGTAGCAGGGGTCGATCAGCTTCGTGTACATCTTCAGCGCGCCGGCCCGGGTGATCGTGCCTTCCTCGACCGTGCGGCGCAGCGAATCGATGCCCTCGAAGGAGTCGAGGAGCGACGCGAGGCGGTCCGCCGACTGTCCGGTGACCTCGTCCCGCACGTCCTGGTGTCCGGCGTTCTCCACGACCTCGGCGACCATCTCGTCGGTCGCCGTCCGGCTGCGGCGCAGCGCGGCGAGCGCGTCGGAGGCGCGGGGGTCGGCGAGATAGACGAGGGTCTGGCGACGTTCCTGCTGGACGACCCGGGCCGTGTCCTCGATCGGGTAGCCGATCTTGTCGACGACTTTGGAGACGTCGATGAGGTCCTTGGCCGACTGGCCGGTCAGATAAGTGGCAAAACCCCACATCGCGGTCAGGGAAATGAGCGGCACCAGCAGCAATGCCACGATCTTCCGGCGGATGGACTTCCCGCGAAAGCGCATGGCCTCCCCCAGATCGGCCCCCTGTGGCCGCGCTATTGGCCAGGGGCACACATGTGCGTCAACAAACGGCGTGAGCCTACTACTGACACAGGAGCAACTCGAAGGCATGTCCGGACGGATTTCAGCCGTGACGCAAAACGGCCGTCCCCAGTTGTCCCTCCAATTCGGGAGATTGCATCCCGCGTGTGGCACATGCCACTTGACACAGTCCGCCTTACCCGGGGCCCCAGTTGGCCGGATCTCTTCGCTATTCCGAACCGTGTGGGAATCATCCCGGCCCCTCATTCGTCCTTCGGTAAGGGAGTTGGGGACAGCGGGCACCAGAGACCGCATGCCGTCACCAGGTGGCGTAAAGCTGCGTATACCGGGCAGCCACTGGAAGGTCGGATCCGCCGGCATCTCATCGAACAGCCCGTGGGGGCATCGGGGGAGTGACGAGTTGATGGGCACGGCAGAACGCCAGAGGGCGACCGCGGATGAGCACGAGACATCCAGGCGTCAGTCCGGCGAGCACCACAGGGAGACCGAGGGCCGCGGGGAGCCCGAGTACCGCAGGGAGTTGTGGGTCGAGGAGCCGGCGCGCAGACGCCGCCTGCCGGATCCGGTGCGCACGGCCGCGGTGCGAGCCGTGATCATCGTGGCGCTGACCCTGATACAGGCGATGACGGCGTTCCTGTGCGCGCTGGCCGGATCGTGGTTGTCCTTCCCGATGGTGCTCGGCAGCGTGGCCAGCACCGTCGTCGCCACCTGGGGTGTTCTGGACGTGTGGGTCACCCGCCAGGTGTGGAACCAGCGGAACGGCGTGGTGTCGGTGCCGAGCAGCACGGCACGTCAGTTGCGGCGCGAGCGCCGCCGGGCCCGTCGGCAGGCCCGCACGACGGCGCGGAACGAGGAACGCATACGGCGGCGTGGCGGGGCAGGACAGTTGTCGCACCCGTAGGCGCTTCCGGGAGCATCCCGAGGGGCACCCCGTAGAGCATCTGCGAGGGGGCTCAGCCGCGGATCAGGCCGCCACCGGCATCTCGGTCAGCAAGCCGCGCCGCATCCGCATGAACGGGCGCGGGCGGTCCACTCCGAGGACGGCGGTGGTGCGCCCCTCACGCTCGTACGCGGCGAGGAAGCTGCCCTCCTCCGGTGAGCCTTCGAGGAGGCGCACGGTGTCGTCGGGGCGCCGCCGTCCCGCGAACTGGATGCGGGAGCCGTACTGATCGGACCAGAAGTACGGCAGCGGGCGCACGGTCTCGGCGGTGTGACCGGCCAGCAGGTTGCGTACAGCGACGCGGGGTTGCTCCGTGGCGCTCGTCCAGTGCTCGGCCCGCGCGCCGCCCACGCGGGCGACGTCACCCACCGCGACGACATGGGGCAGCCCGGTGACACAGCCGTCGTCGCAGAGCACTCCGTCGCCCACGGCGACGGTCGAGCCCGCGAGCCAGCCGGTGTTGGGGACGGCCCCGATGCCGACGACGACCACATCGGCAGGGAGGAGACGGCCGTCGGCCAGTTCCACCGCGTGTACGGCCGTCTCGCCGTGCAGCGCGGCGACACCGGTGCCCGTCACGAGCGCCGCTCCCCCGCGCGCGTGCAGTCCGGCACAGAAGGAGGCCATGTCCGCGCCCAGTTGCGGGAGGAGCGGCAGGGGTGCGGCCTCGACGACCGTCACCTCGTGCCCGAGCGCCACACACGAGGACGCGGTCTCGGCGCCGATGAATCCGCCGCCGATCACGACGACCCGCCGCGGCCCCGCGGTCAGCTCCCCGCGCAGGGCGCGGGCGTCGTCCAGGGAGCGCAGCGTGTGCACCCCCGCCAGGGAGGGCCCGGGCAGCCGGCGCGCGGACGCGCCGGTCGCGATGACCACCCCGTCGCTCGCGACGGTCCGGCCGTCCTCCAGGAGCACGGTGCGGCCACGCGGGTCCAGGCCACGGGCGCGCACCCCCAGCAGCCACTCGGCGGCGAGTTCGCCGCTCTCCTCGTCGTCCGACAGGGCGAGTTGGGCCTCGTCGGCCTTGCCGGCGAGGAAGTCCTTGGAGAGGGGCGGCCTGTCGTACGGTTGATGCGGCTCGTCTCCGATGATCACGAGCCGTCCGTCGTACCCCTGGGCGCGCAGCTCGCGCGCCGCGTAGAGCCCGGCGAGCGAGGCGCCCACCACGGTGATGGTCCTCATGCGGCGGAACCCTCCTCGGCCACGAGGTGGACGTGGATCGTGCCGTCGTCCACGCTCACCCGGTGGGTGCGCACGGCGCGGCGGGCTGGCAGGCAGGTCGGCATCCCGGTGCGGAGATCGAATGAGGCGGCATGGAGCGGACATTCGACCAGGCATCCTTCGAGCCAGCCCTCGGAGAGGGAGGCGTCCTGGTGGCTGCAGGTGTCGTCGATGGCGTAGATCTCGCCCTCGGCGTTGAACACCGCGATGGGTGGCGTGGTGTCGACACGGACGGATTCGCCCGCGGGGAGGTCTTCAAGGCGGCAGACGGGAATCATTGGGCCCCCCTCTTGTATCTCTCTCGGCCCGGTCCTGACACCTTCTCGGCGCAGGACCCTTCGGTAACATGATGTTTCGCATGGCGCACGAGGGAGCGCTATGCGCAACAGAATCCGGTCGGGACGCCCACCGCGTCAAGGGCTTCCCGAAGATGCGGCTTCAACAGGCCGCGAGGTGGTGAGAGTTGAGATATGACCGGCACGCGGAAACAGCCTGATCAGAACGAGGAGCCGCGCGGAAACCGCCCCGAAAACCGACCCGGCTCCCGCGAGAAGCAGGTGAAACCGGCACCGGGATCCGTCCAGTCCGTGGACCGCGCGGTCAGCGTCCTGGAGATACTCGCCCGGCTCGGCGAGGCCGGGGTCACCGAGATCGCCGACGAGCTGGGGGTGCACAAGTCGACGGCCTTCCGGCTGCTCGGCGTCCTGGAGAACCGGGGCCTCGTGGGCCAGGCCAAGGACCGCGGGAAGTACTTCCTGGGGGCCGGCGTACTCCGCCTCGCGGGGGCGGCGGCAGTGCGTCTGGACATCTCCCAGGAGGGCGGCCCGGTCTGCCGCGACCTCGCCGACGAGCTGGGCGAGACGGTCAACATCGCGATCCTGGACGACGACGCCGCGGTCAACATCATGCAGGCCCGCGGCCCCGCGTCCGTGACCGCGCAGAACTGGCTGGGCAGACGCACCCCGCTGCACGCCACCTCCAGCGGCAAGATCCTCCTCGCCCATCTGCCCACGACGCTGCGCGAGGGCCTGATCGCGCGGACGCTGCCGCGCCTGACCGAGCACACGGTGACCGGCATGGTGGCACTGCGCGGCGAGCTGGAGGCCGTCGTCGACCAGGGGTTCGCCATCGCCGTGGAGGAGCTCGAGGTGGGCCTGGCCGCCGTCGCCGCGCCGGTGCGGGCGCACGACGGCAAGGTGATCGGGGCGCTCAGCGCGTCGGGGCCCGTGTACCGCCTGACCGAGGACCGCCTGACCGAGCTCGCCAAGCGCACGGTCGCCGCGGCCCTGGAGCTGTCGCGGCGGATGGGCTACGGCTTCTGACCGACGATCAGTAGACGCCGCCAGTAGACGCCGCGGGCGAGGGCGGAACCGGAAGTCACCGGTTCCGCCCTCGCCTTTTCTCCGCGCTCTCGCCGCGCCCGGTTCACGTCCGCGCCGCGCCCGCGCCGGTCGTATGTCGATCGCGTTTCGCCGTGCCCAGCCGATTTGCCAAGGGTTAACTCCCACCCCTTGACGGCCTCTTGATGGCGTTCCCACTATGTCTCTCATAGCGCAACCCGTCGTGCAGTGCGCAACAGCAGAGGAGTCTGGCCGTGCCACACGAGGTCCGTGCCGTCGTCGCCATGAAAAAGGGCGCACCCGTCGAGGTGCAGACGATCGTCGTGCCAGATCCCGGACCGGGAGAGGTACTTGTCTCCGTGCAGGCCTGCGGGGTCTGCCACACGGATCTGCACTACCGGGAAGGTGCGATCAACGACGACTTCCCGTTCCTGCTCGGCCATGAGGCCGCCGGCACCATCGAGGCGGTCGGCACCGATGTCACCGATCTCGTCCCCGGCGACTACGTGGTGCTGGCCTGGCGCGCCCCCTGCGGAAGCTGCCGCTCCTGCCTGCGCGGCCGCCCCTGGTACTGCTTCGACTCACGCAATGCCGCCCAGCCCATGACCCTGCTGGACGGCACCCCCCTGAGCCCCGCCCTCGGCATCGGCGCCTTCGCCGAGAAGACCCTGGTCGCCGCCGGGCAAGCGGTGAAGGTCGATCCGGCGGCCCGCCCCGAGGCCGCCGGACTCATCGGCTGCGGAGTGATGGCCGGCTACGGGGCCGCCGTGAACACCGGACGGGTGGGCCGCGGCGACACCGTGGCCGTCATCGGCTGCGGCGGCGTCGGCAACGCGGCCATCGCCGGTGCCTCGCTGGCGGGCGCGCGCCGCGTCATCGCCGTCGACATCGACGAGGGCAAGCTCGACGGCGCGACCCGGTTCGGCGCCACGCACACCGTCAACTCCCGTGGCACGGACCCGGTCGACGCGGTCCGCGAGCTCACCGGCGGTTTCGGGGTCGACGTCGCGATCGACGCGGTCGGCACCCCGTCGACGTACAAGCAGGCCTTCTACATGCGTGATCACGCGGGTGTGCTCGTGCAGGTCGGGGTGCCCGACCCGGAGATGCGGATCGATCTGCCGCTGATCGACCTGTTCTCGCGGGGCGGCGCCCTCAAGTCGTCCTGGTACGGGGACTGTCTGCCGACCCGGGACTTCCCGATCCTCGTCGACCAGTACCTGAGCCGTCGGCTCGACCTCGGCGGCTTCGTCTCGGAGACCATCACGCTCGACCAGGTCGAGGAGGCCTTCGGCAGGATGCACCGCGGTGAGGTCCTGCGATCGGTGGTGGTCCTGTGAGCGGCCGATCCGCCACGCCTCGCGTCGTCGTCATCGGCGCCGGCATCGTCGGCTGCTCGCTCGCCGACGAGCTGACCGCCCGCGGCTGGACCGACGTCACGGTCCTCGAACAGGGGCCGCTGCCCGCCCCCGGCGGCTCCACCTCGCACGCCCCCGGCCTCGTCTTCCAGACCGGCCCCTCCAAGACCCTGACCGCCTTCGCGACGTACACGGTCGAGAAGTTCGGGTCCCTGGAAGTGGACGGCCTCTCCTGCTTCAACCCGGTCGGCGGCCTCGAACTCGCCACCACGCCCGAGCGCTGGGCCGACCTGCACCGCAAGGCCGGGTACGCCGCATCCTGGGGCATCCGCGCGGAGCTGGTCGGTCCGGCCCGGTGCAAGGAGATGTGGCCGCTCATCGACGAGAGCAAGGTTCTGGGCGGCCTGCACACTCCCGACGACGGGCTCGCCCGCGCCGTCCTCGCCTGCCGCGCGCAGATCGAGCGGGCACACGCGCGTGGCGCGCGTTTCCTCGACCGGCACACCGTGACGGGCATCGAGCAGGAGGACGGCCGGGTCACCGCCGTCGTGACCGACCGGGGCACCTTCCCGGCCGACCACGTCGTGTCGGCGGCCGGTTTCTGGGGGCCGGTGATCAGCCGGATGGCCGGTGTCGACATACCGCTGCTTCCCCTTGCCCACCAGTACGCGAAGACCGGGCCGCTGCCCGAGCTCGCGGGCGTCAACGACCCGCGCACGGAGGCCTCGAAGCCGATCCTCCGCTTCCAGGACCGTGATCTGTACTTCCGTGAGCACACCGACCGCATCGGCATCGGCTCCTACGCCCATCGGCCCCTGCCCGTGGACGCCTTCACGGTCCCGGCGTACGACGACGCGGCGGAGATGCCGTCCTCGTACCCCTTCACCGAGGAGGATTTCGCGCCGAGTTGGGAGGACTGCGGCCGGCTGCTGCCGTCACTCCGCGACACGGACGTCGCAGAGGGCTTCAACGGTGTCTTCTCCTTCACCCCGGACGGGATGCCGGTCCTCGGCGAGTCCCGTGCGCTGCGCGGCTTCTGGCTGGCCGAGGCGGTGTGGGTGACGCACTCGGCGGGCGTGGCCAAGGCGGTCGCCGAGTGGATGGTCGACGGGCGACCCGCCATCGACGTACACGACTGCGACCTGACCCGCTTCGAGACCGCCCAGCGCTCCCCCGCGTACGTCGCCGACCGCGGCGCCCAGCAGTTCGTCGAGGTCTACGACGTCCTCCACCCCCTGCAGCCCATGGAACGGCCCAGGCCGCTGCGGGTCAGCCCCTTCTACGCCCGGCAGCAGGAGCTCGGCGCGGTCTTCCTGGAGGGCGGCGGCTGGGAGCGCCCCCATTGGTACGAGGCGAACGCCCAACTCCTCGCGGGCGTCGAGGTCCCCGCACGCGACGCCTGGTCGGCCCGCCACTGGTCGCCGATCGCGGCCGCGGAGGCGAGGGCGACCCGCGAGAAGGTCGCCCTCTACGACATGACTCCCCTGCGCCGCCTGGAGGTGTCCGGGCCCGGCGCGCTCGCCTTCCTGCAGCGCATGACCTCCAACAACCTGGCCAAGAAGCCCGGCGCGGTGACGTACACCCTCCTCCTGGACGAGGCGGGCGGCATCCGCTCCGACCTCACGGTGGCCCGGCTCACCCCGGAACGCTTCCAGGTCGGCGCCAACAGCCCGGCCGACCTCGACTGGCTGCTGCGCCACGCCCCCGGCGACGTGCACCTGCGGGACATCACCTCCGGGACCTGCTGCATCGGCGTCTGGGGGCCGCTGGCCCGCGAGCTCGTCCAGCCGCTCACCCGCGACGACTTCTCGCACGAGGGGTTCGGCTACTTCCGGGCCAAGGAGACGTACATCGGGCATGTCCCGGTTACGGCGATGCGGTTGTCGTACGTCGGTGAGCTGGGCTGGGAGCTCTACACGGACGCCGACACCGGGCTCCGGCTCTGGGACACCCTCTGGGAAGCAGGGCAGGAGCACGGCGTGATCGCGGCCGGGCGGTCGGCGTTCAACAGCCTGCGCCTGGAGAAGGGGTACCGCGCCTGGGGCCATGACATGACCACCGAGCACAATCCGTACGAGGCGGGGGTCGGCTTCGCGGTCCGCATGGACCGTGGTGACTTCGTGGGCCGCGCCGCGCTCGAACGCCTCGGCTCCCCGGAGCGCAGGCTCACCGCTCTCCTGCTCGACGATCCGGCCGCCGTGGTCCTCGGCAAGGAGCCCGTCTTCGTCGACGGGGTGCCGGCCGGGTACGTCACCAGCGCCTCGTACGGCTACACGCTGGGCCGTTGCGTCGCCTACGCATGGCTTCCGCCGCTGGAGACGGGCGCGGGCGTGCACGTCGAGTACTTCGGCGAGAAGGTCCCCGCGACGGTCGCCGAAGAGCCGCTGTTCGACCCGAAGATGACCCGCATCCGCCGCTAGAGGCCCCCAATTCCCGGCTGTTCTGGAGGAAGCTCCGTGTCCCCCACCTATGACGTGATCGTGATCGGCCTCGGCGGCATGGGCAGCGCCGCCGCCCACCACCTGTCCGCGCGCGGCGCCCGTGTCCTCGGCCTGGAGAAGTTCGGGCCCGTCCACAACCGCGGCTCCAGCCACGGCGGTTCGCGCATCATCCGGCAGTCCTACTTCGAGGACCCCGCGTACGTCCCCCTGCTCCTGCGCTCGTACGAGCTGTACGCACGCCTGGAGCGCGACACCGGCCGCGAGATCGCCACCCTGTGCGGCGGTGTGATGGTCGGCCGCCCCGAGTCCCGCACCGTCTCCGGTTCGCTGCTCTCCGCGCGGCAGTGGGACCTCCCCCACGAGATGCTCGACGCCTCCGAGATACGCCGCCGCTTCCCGACGCTCAGTCCTCGCGACGACGAGATCGCGCTGTACGAATCGCGAGCCGGGCTCGTCCGGCCCGAGAACACCGTCGCCGCGCACCTTCAGCTCGCCACGCGGCAGGGCGCCGACCTGCACTTCGAGGAGCCGATGACGCACTGGGAGCCGTACCGGGACGGCGTGCGCGTGCACACAGCCGAAGACACGTACACGGCCGGGCAGTTGGTCATCTGCCCCGGTGCCTGGGCGCCGCGGCTCCTGACCGACATCGGGGTGCCGTTCACCATCGAGCGGCAGGTCATGTACTGGTTCCAGCCGACCGGCGGCGTACGGCCCTTCCTGCCGCAGCACCACCCGATCTACATCTGGGAGGACGCGGACGACGTCCAGGTCTACGGCTTCCCGGCCATCGACGGCCCCGACCTCGGCGCCAAGGTCGCCTTCTTCCGCAAGGGCACGCCCTGCACTCCCGAGACCATCGAGCGCACGGTCCACGAGCACGAGGTCGCCGCCATGGCGGAGCACATGTCCGGCCATATCCCCTCCCTGCCGGGGCAGTTCCTCAAGGCGGCGACCTGCATGTACTCCAACTCGCCCGACGAACACTTCGTCATCGCCCGCCACCCGGCCCACCCGGACTCGGTCACCGTGGCGGCCGGGTTCTCCGGGCACGGCTTCAAGTTCGTGCCGGTCGTCGGCGAGATCGTCGCCGATCTGGCGCTGCGGGGCACCACCGAACACCCCATCGAGCTCTTCGACCCCAGCCGCCTGGCCGCCGCGCCCGCTTGAGGAGTACGCCACCGTGACGACGACCCCCGAGGCCCCGGCCGCCGCCAGCCTGATGACCACGCTGCCGGGCCACTTCTACACCGATCCCGACATCTTCCGGCAGGAACAGGAACGCGTCTTCGAGTCCCTCTGGTTCTGCGCGGTGCGCGCCGCCGACCTCGGCAAACCCGGCGCCTTCCGCACCGTGCAGATCGGCCGCGAGAGCGTCCTGATCACCCGCTCCCGCTCCGGGGAGCTGCGCGCCTTCCTCAACATCTGCCGGCACCGCGGCGCCCGGCTCTGCACACAGGAGTCCGGCGAGGTGCGCCGCGCCCTCCAATGCCCTTACCACGCATGGACGTACGACCTCGACGGCAAGCTGATCGCCGCGCCGAACCTGGTGAAGATGCCGGACGTCGACCGCACCGCGTACGGCCTCGTGAAGGTCGCGCTCAGGGAGTGGCTCGGCTATGCCTGGGTGTGTCTGGCGGACGAACCGCCGTCCTTCGAGGAGACCGTGATCGGTGCGGCCGTGGAGCGCCTGGGCGACGCGGCGTCCATCGAGCGCTACCGGACGGAGGGGCTCGCCCTCGGCAAGCGCGTCACGTACGACGTGCGCGCCAACTGGAAGCTGATCGTCGAGAACTTCATGGAGTGCTATCACTGCGCGACCATCCACCCCGAACTGACCGATGTCCTGCCGGAGTTCGCGGACGGGTTCGCCGCCCAGTACTACGTCGGGCACGGCGCCTCGTTCGGTGAGGAGGTCAGCGGCTTCACCGTCGACGGCAGCGCGGGCTTCGACCGCCTCCCCGAGGTCGCCGAGGACCAGGACCGGCGCTACTACGCGATCACGATCAAGCCGACCGTCTTCATCAACCTCGTCCCCGACCACGTGATCCTGCACCGGATGTTCCCGCTGGCCGAGGACCGCACGGTCGTCGAGTGCGACTGGCTGTACGCACCCGAGATCGTCGCGTCCGGTGTCGACCTGACCAAGTCCGTGGAGCTCTTCCACCGGGTCAACGAACAGGACTTCGAGGCCTGCGAGCGCACCCAGCCCGCGATGGCCTCACGTGCCTATCGCGGAGGCGGGGTGCTCGTGCCGACCGAGCATCACATCGGTCTTTTCCATGAGTGGCTGACCGGTCGGCTGACCTAGGGCCTTATCTCAGAGGGTGGATGCCGGTTCTCAGGGGGTGGGCGCCGGGCGCTTGTACATGCGCGTCGCCGTGATCTCCCCGTGCACCGTCTCCTCGGCCGGGTCCTGCTGCGGCAGGCCCGGCCGCAGGTGCTCCTCGACGCTGATGTACTTCAGCCCCGCACGCAGGTCCGCGTCGTTCCGCAAGCGGATGACCAGCGGGAACTCCGCGAGCGCGGTCGTGTCGAACAGGCCCGTGGTGTAGAGCAGCTGCACGCCGAGCGCGTCCGACACGGCCCGCTGGAGCTCCAGGAGGTACGTGGCGTTGGCGCGGCCGATGGGGTTGTCGAGGAAGAGCGTGCCTGCGTGCCGGTGCTTGTCGCGGCCCCGGTCGTTGCTGCGCAGGGCGGCCATCGTGCAGTACAGGGCGATGGCGGCGGTGAGGAGCTGGCCGCCGGAGAAGACGTCGCCCATCTGGCCGACCGGCACCCGCTCGGCACGCAGGACGGCGTCCGGCTTGAGGATCTCCACGGCGATGCCGCGTGGCTCCAGGGCGGCCTGAACTCCGCGCAGCAGCAGGGACATTCCGTCGCGCCGCATGTCGGAGTTCTTCTTGACCGCGGCCCGGGTGGCCTCGTCGATGACCTCGCCGAGGCGCTCGGTCAGCGTCGCCTGGTCGGGCTCCTCGAAGCGGACACGCAGGAACTCCTGGCCCGACCACTCCCCCAGGCCCTCGGGAAGCTGCGAGAGGCGCTGGGCGGAGCGGAGCGTGGCGAGCGAGGACTCCACGAGCCCGCGCAGGCGGTCCACGATGCTGTCGCGGTTGCGCTCGAGCTGCTCCAGCTCGTCGGTGAGCACACGCAGGCGGGGCGCGAAGGCGTCGGCCCACTTCTTGGCGTGCTCGGGCAGCGCGGACGCGGGCAGTTCGCGGATCTGCTGGCGGGCGGGGGTGCGCACCTGCTCGTAGCGGGTGGAGTTCGCGTGCCGTACGAGGATGTCGCTGGCCTCGCGGACGGCGGCCTCGGCGGTGGAGAGGTCGGCGGCGCAGCCGCGCAGGGAGCGCCGGGCCTCGGACGCGGACTGGCGGGCCTCTTCGAGGGTGCCGGGGTAGGGCTCGGTCTCCTCGGCGGCTTCCTCTTCCTGGTGCTGCTCGCGCAGCAAATCGCGCAGGAGGGCGGCCGTCTCGTCGAAGCCGCCCGCCGCGTCCTCGGTGGCGCGGTGGGCGTGCAGGAGGGTGGCGTGCGCGTCCTTGGCCTGGCTCAACGCCTCGGTGTGGGCGGCCAGTTCGCCGGTGGCGGTGCGCAGAAGGGCCTGCGCCTGCTCGGCGTCGGCGGGGACGAGCTCTTCGGGGAGCTCGGTGTGCGCGTCGGCGTCGTCCTGCGGGGCGAGCCGTTCGGCCTCGCCGCGGAGCCTGCCGAGCTGCTCGCTGGCGGCGGAGGCGCGGGTCTCGATGAGCTGGACCTGGGCCTCCGCGCGCGCGGAGGCGGCCTGGCGGGACGGGCCGTCCGAGCCGTCCGTGCCCTCCAGGAGCAGGGCGGCGCGGGTGCGGACCTTGTTGCTGAGCCGGTCGAGCTCGGCGAGTGCGCTGCTCTCGTCGCTCTCGGCGCGGGCCTGTTCGGCGCGCAGGTCGGCGCCGACGCCGACCTTTTCGTAGAGCTGGGACGCGGCGCGGTAGGCCTCGCGGAGGGCGGGCAGCGACGTCTTGGGGGCGCCCGTGTCCTCCGGGATGTCCTCGGGGGCGCCCGCGATCTCGGCGCGCTCGGCGCGCAGGGCGCGGGCGGTGCGGCGGGCGTCGTCGGCGGCGCGCTGGGCGGATCGCCGGTCCTCGTCGGCGGCGCGGGCGCGGTCCAGGCAGGCCTGGGCGCGGGCCTCCGACTCGACGGCGTCGTCGGCGAGTTCGCGCAGTTTGGCCTGCCAGCCCGCGCGCTCGCGCAGGCGGAACGCGAGCCCCGCGAGGGCGTCGGCGGCGCGCCGCGCGCGTTGCGCGGCCTCCTGCCGCTCATCACGCGCGCGTGCCGCTTCGGCCGCCGCCTCGTCGGCCTCGGCCCGGACCGTGCGCGCCTCGGTGAGCTCGGCCTCGGCCTCTTCGGCGAAGGCGCGGGCACTGCGTGCGGCGGCGGCGAGCTCCTCGATGCGTCCGGCCGGGCAGCCGCCGCGCCAGGAGGCGAGCCGCGCGGCGAGCTCGCGGTCCTTGGCCAGGCGCACGGCGAGCGCCCGGATCTCCTCGTCGCGCTGTGCCGCCCGCGCGCGGAGCGCCTGCCGCTCCTCGTCGGCGGCGTGTTCGTCGTGCATGGCCGGGTTCGGCGGTACGAGGAAGACGCTGCCGTCGGTACCGCTGCCCGCGTCCTCGCCCGGCGTCGGGGCGAGGAGGGCGGCGGCTGTGCCCACGGCGACGGCGGAGCGGGGCAGCAGGGCGGCGCCGGCGAGTGCTTCGCGGGCCCGTGCGTGGGTGGCGGGGTCGGTGATGACGACGCCGTCGACCAGCTCGGGCCGGGCGGCGAGCACGCGCGCGTGGTCGGCGGGGTCGACGGCCTGCGCGAGGTAGCGCCAGCCGGGGAGCGCGGGGATGCCGTGCTCGCCGAGGAACTCGACGGTGGCCAGGACGTCGGGTCCCGGGGGCAGGAGTCCGCCGTCACCGAGGGCGCCCAGGATCCGGGAGTCGTCGGCGGCGGCGGTCCGCAGTTCGAAGAGCTGCCGCTCGGCGGAGGCGACCCCGTCCTCCAGGAGCGTGCGGAGGTCGTCGGCGCTGCGGTCCAGCTCCGTGAGCGAGAGGGGGCCTTCGGCCAGGAGGCGGGTGGCGGTGGCCGCCCGGGCGGATCCGGCCGTGGCGCTGGCCGGCTCCGCGTTGTCGCTGCCGTCACCCGTCTCCCCGGCTCCCTGGCGAGGCTGCGGTACGCCGCCCGGAGAGCTCGCCCCGGGCAGGCCGAGCAGTTCGGCGAGGCGCTCGTCCTCGGCGATCGACTCGGCGGCACGGCGCTCGGCGTCGTAGGCGTGCTCGGCCGCGTCGGCGGCGTCCGAGGCGCGAGCCGCGGTGAGTTCGGCGCGGGCCTCGGCCGCGGCTGCTTCCTTGGCGTGCTCGGTGGAGCGTACGGAGGCCTCGCGGGCGGCGTCCCACGCGGTCACCGTGGTCTTCTCGGCGTCGCTCGCGGCCAGCGCGGCGCGGGCCGGGTCGGCGTCCGGTGCGGTGTCGTCCAGCCAGCCCGCGCGGACCGCCTCCGCGGTCTCCTGTTCGACCTCGGTGAGACGCTGGCGCAGGTGTCCGGCCTCGCTGCGGGCGCGCTGCGCCTCGGTCGCGGCGACGGTGGCGTCGCGGTGGGCGGCCTCGCCGGTCTCCTGGAGCGCGGCCGAGCGCTCCTCCTCCTCGTTCGCGAGGGACTCGGCGCCCTCGGCCGCGGTGTGCAGGACCCGGACGAGATCGGCAGCGGCCTTGGAGCGGGCGGCCAGTGCGGGCGCCGCGTCCCGTTCGGCCTCCAGGATCGCGGAGGCCACGCGCGCGGAGCGGTCGGCGGCGGCACGGTGGCGCAGGACGGCTTCGGCCGCCTGCCAGGCGGCGTGCAGCTGGCGTGCGTCGGCGAGCTCACGGCGCTGGGCGGCGGCGGCCTTCTCGGCGACGGTGAGCGCCAACGAAGCGTGCCGGAAGGCGAGTTCGGCGGAGATCAGGGCGGACCTGCCGCGTGCTTCCTCCGCCGTGGTGACGGTCTGCGCGGCGGCGGTGACCCGCTCGGCGAGATCCCCCGCGCGGCTGCGCTCGGCGACGGCGCGCGCGGAGAGTCGGCGGGCGAGCGCGCGGGTGCGCCGCTCGGCTCCCGCGTGCACGTCACGCGCGCGTGAGCGCGTGTCGGCGGCGTCGACGATCCGGCCGAGCAGGTCGACGGAGCCCGCGGTGAAGTCCCGTTCGGCGATGAGTTCGGAGCGGCGGCCCAGCTTGTTGCCGAAGCCGTGAACGAGGTCGGCGAGGCCGTCCGTGTCGCGCGTGTCGGTGACGGCGCGCAGCAGCAGGTCGGTGAAGTCGGAGTCCTTCTTGACCGCGAAGAGGCCCGCGGCCTCGCCCTCGTCGGCGTTCATCTCGCGCTGGTAGCGGAAGAGTTCGGGGTCGAGGCCCAGGTCGCCGAGGTGCTCGTTCCAACGGTCGTGGATCTCCTCCCAGTGCACTTCGAGGTGGGGGTACGCCTTGCCCGCGTCGGTCAACGCGTCGCGGAAGCCCTTCATGGTGCGCCGCCGCCCCTGGGCGCCCGACGCGCCTTCCACGGAGGGCCGTACGGCGGTGGACTCGGCGACCGGCAGCGAGTCCAGGCTCATGCCGGGCCCGGGACGGAAGGAGTACCACGCTTCGGCGAACTTCCGCGGGTCGTTGGAGACCTGGCGTCCACGCCATTCGCTGACCTTGCCGACCACGACGCACTCGCCGGTCAGCGTGTGCTGCCACTCAAGGGCCACGTGCCCGCAGTCGTCGGCGAGCAGGAACTTGCGCAGCACTCCGGAGCTCGCGCCGCCCAGCGTGTTCCGGTGGCCCGGCAGCATCACCGAGAAGATCAGCTTGAGCAGGACGGACTTGCCGCCGCCGTTCTCCAGGAAGAGCACGCCCGCGGGCGCCGGACGGCGGGGAGGGCCGACCGGCTCGTCCTCGAAGAACTCCGCCTGGGCGGGCGCGGGGTCGGGCACCTCCGCGCCGACGCCGCGCAGGTCAAGCACGGTGTCGGCGTAGCGCGCACCGGCGGGGCCGATGGAGTAGAGGCGGACCCGGGACAGCTCGTACATGGCGGCGGACTCTCGTCGTAAGTCGTGGGGAACAGCAGGAAGGTGGGGGTGGGGCGAGAGGCTCAGGAGTGGAAGGGCAGCCCCGCGTCGGCGGCCAGCTCCAGATCGTCGGTCTCGTCGGGGGGCAACAGGGTCGCGGACCCGTCCGTGACGGGCACGATGCCGAGCTCCAGGAGCTCGGCCATGGCGGCGCCGCCTGCCATGTCGCGCACCTGGAGCTGATAGCGGGCGGTGGTGCGGTACGTGCCCCCGGAGTCGTCGCCCGTGCGCTGCAGGAACCCGGAGTCGGTGAGGAACGCGACGGCCTTGCCGATGATCCCGGTGGTCGACCCGGCGAGGCGACGGGCGTCCTTGGTGGCGCCTGTCGAGCTGCGCCGCGACCAGATCCGCCAGGCGGCCTCCAGGCCGGGGGCGTCGGTCTGCGGGTCGGAGTTCTCGCCCTGCTCCTCGGCGCGCTCCTCCAGGCGGTGGCAGGCCTGCCGTACGAAAGCGTCGACGCCGTTGACCGTGACCCGCCCGATGTACCCGTCGTCGGCCAGGTCCTCGGGGCGCGGGAACGCCAGGGCGGCGACGGCGAGATGGGCGAGACCGTGCAGGAAGCGGTCGGTGGAGTCGGCGGCCGTACGGCGGGCGTAGTCGCCCATGCGGACGGCGAACACGGAGTCCTCGGCGGCCGTCACGGCCATCCCCGCGCGCGGGGACACCTCCAGGACGACGAGCCCGAGCCCGGCGGCGACGGCGTCGGCGAGCCGCGCGAACGGCGGGTCCTCGCGGTACCGGCGCAGCAGCTCGGCGTACTCCTGGTCGCGGGCGGGCTGGAGCTTGGGCTGGAGCCCGAAGGCGACGAGGCGCGCGGCGTCGGCGGCGTCGGCCGGGGTGATGGGGGCGGTCGCCGCGGGCGCCGCCGCCGGGTCCGGCTCGCCCCACGCGGCGTGCTCTGCGGGGTGCTCGGTCACGGCTTGTGCTCCTTGCGGCGGTCGTACGGGAGAGTCGGGGGATGGAGGTGGGGGTGGGGACGGAGGCCGGGGGTGTTCACGCGCCCTCCGTCCGGCCGGCCGCCATGCCGGCGGCGTCGAGGAGTGCGGTGCCCACGATGAGGTCGGCGCCGCCGAACTCCTGGTCGTCGAGTTCGGTGCCGTCGTCCACGGCGAACAGGAGCTTCTCCTCGCCCTGGCGGTAGGCGGTGCCGACCGGCGGGCTGGCCGCGTGCACGGCGAGGAGAGCTACCAGGTACGGCAGTTCGGTGTCGCGGAGCCGGGCGTCGGCGAGCAGGCCGGAGAGGCGCCGGGGCGCGTCGGCCGGCAGGTCGAGCAGCTCCATGGCGCTGGCGAGCTGCTCCTCGCTGAAGCGGCTGTCGTCGGGGGTGGCGATGAGGTCGGGCTCGGGCATCTCCATGCCCAGGTGCTCCCGCTCCTGCGGCGGCGTGAGCAGTATGTCGACGAGGTCTCCGACGCGGACGGACACGGGCGTGCGCAGGCCTGTCCCGCGCGCGAAGAACGCGCCCGTCACGCGGCTCGCCTGCTCGACCGGGAGCGGCAGGAGCGGGGAGACGAGCTGGCCGTACAGATCGAGCCCGCTGCGTGCGGTGGGGGGCGCGAAGGCCTGCCGGTCCTGCTCGGCCCGGAACAGCGGGCCCGCGTCGAGGAGCCGGGACTGTAGCTGCGTGTGACGGCGGATGCAGTCCTTGACGATGTCGACGAGCTCGGCGGCGCGGCGCTTCTGCTCGGGGTCCTCGGACTCGTCGCGTGCCTTGCGGATGTTCGTCAGGATCGCGTTCTCGTGGCGATAGCGGTCGGCGACGTGCTCAAGGGCCTCCGCGATCATGTCGGGGACGGCCTGGAGCCAGTCGACCGCGCGGACGTTGCGCCGGGTGGCGTCCAGGGCCCTGCGGAGCGTCTCCGAATACTGCACCGTCCGATACCGCGCCTGCTCGGCGGCGAGCTGGGCGTCGGCGAGGCGGCCGCGGCTGATGAGCACCTCGAGCTTCACCTCGGCGGCGATCTGGGCACTGGTGACGTCGGTGTCGAGGGCGCCCACGAGGACGTTGACCGCTTCGTCCGTCGTGCGGAGATAGACACTCCCCCCGTACCCGGGCACCTCTTCGATCAGCTTGAAGTCGTAGTCCCTGCGCACATAGGTGCCGTCGGGCGCGAAGGTGCCGTACACGGCGCGGAAGCCGCGGTCGACGCTGCCGACGTTGATCAGGTTCTCCAGGACCCAGCGGGCCACGCGCTCGTGCTCGGCCACGGGGCGCCGGGGAGCCTGGGCCCCGACGCGCGGGAGCAGCCTGGTCACTATCTGCTCGTGGTCGGCGCCGGTGTCGAAGTCCATGTTCAGTGTGACGAGGTCGATGGCGGAGAGGGCCACTTCCGCCATCGCGTACACCGAATACTCGCCCGCGAGGTTGGCCTTGCGCACGTCCAGGTCGTGCAGCGGCGCCGTGCAGGCGAGCGCGCGGAGCCGCCGCGCCAGGCCCTCGTCGGCGGCCGGGCCCGGAGCGGGCCTCGGCCCCGCGCTGAGCTGGGGCGGAACGGTGTCCGTAACGGCAGGCGAAGTCACGGTGCACAGACTAGATCCTCGGTCTGACAACGGTCGAAACGGCGCAGATCTGACAGCGTCCTTCCGAGGTCCGTCCGAGGTCCGTCCGGGCTCAGGAGCCCGGACGCTCGCCTTCCGCCACGCGTCGGCCGTAGACCTCGACGAGGCCGCTGCGCGAGTCGTCCAGGTAGACCGCGAGCAGCCGCTCGGCCTCCGCGGCGTCCCCCTCCTGGAGGGTCTGCAGTATCTGCCGGTTGCGTACGAGGTACGGCTCGTGCAGCCCGCGTGGATCGTCCACCACGTGGAAGGCCAGGCGCAGTTCGGCGAAGACGCTGCGCATCACCTCGTCGGTGCGGGCGCTCCCGGCGAGCGCGACCAGCTCCCGGTGGAAGTGGATGTTCGCCGTGGAGACGCCCTTCCACTTGCGCTCGCGGGCCGCCTTCGTGCCGTCCGCGACGGCGCTCGCGAGTCCGTCGAGCGCGAAGGGCGGATCGCCGAGGCCGCGGACGACCGCGCACTCCACGAGGCGCCGGGTGCGATAAATGTCCTCGACGTCCTCAACCGTGAGAACTCGGACAAATACCCCGCGGTTGAGCTGGTGGACCAGCAGCCGTTCGTGCGTGAGAAGACGGAAGGCCTCGCGCAGCGTGTTGCGCGAGACGCCGAGCGCGCCGCCGATGCTGTCCTCCGACAGGCGCGCCCCCGGCGGGAAGTAGCCCTCGGCGATACGGCTCCGGAGGATGTCGGAGACCCGCTCCGCGGTGCTGGTGCGCCCCAGGAGCGCACGGTCGTCGGCCAGTCCGCTCGCGTCAGCCATTCCCTCAGCCATGCCCGGATTCAATCGCAGATACAAGAACGAGACAACATGGGTATTGAGGGATCGTTCAACGATCCTCTACCTTGTCGGGCACGGCACAGTCCCCGCCCGTGCCCCACGCCCTGCCCGCTCACCACCCCTGCCCGCTCCGCACCCTCCGTCCCCCTCCTGCGAGGTGCCCATGAGCACACCCCCACCGCCCCAGGCCGTGCCGGCCGAAAGCCGCCCCGTGGACGGCGAACCCGTCGGCGACAACGGCGCGTTCGGCTGGCTGCGCGCGCTTGGCCCGCGAGGCCGCCGTGCCTTCGGGGGCGCCTTCGGCGGCTACGCCCTCGACTCCTACGACTACTTCACGCTGCCGCTGAGCATGGTCGCGATCGCCGCGTACTTCGGCCTGGACAGCGGCCAGACCGGCCTGCTCACCACGGTCACGCTGGTCGTCTCCGCGATAGGCGGCGCGATCGCCGGGGTGGTCGCGGACCGGATCGGCCGCGTCAAGGCACTGATGATCACGGTCGTCACGTACGCCGTCTTCACCGTCGCCTGCGGCTTCGCGCCCAACTACGAGACCCTGCTGGTCTTCCGCGCCCTCCAGGGCCTCGGTTTCGGCGGCGAGTGGGCGGTCGGCGCGATCCTGGTCGCCGAGTACGCCACCGCCAAGAACCGCGGCCGTACGCTCGGCGCGATCCAGAGCGCCTGGGCGATCGGCTGGGCGCTCGCGGTGATCGTCTACACCGTGGTGTTCCAGTTCCTCGGCGAGGACATCGCCTGGCGTGTGATGTTCTGGACCGGAGCGCTGCCCGCCCTGCTCGTCGTCTACGTACGTCGCAATGTGCACGACGCCCCGGAGGCGGCCGAGCAGCGCGAGAAAAGCGCGGACAAGGGCTCGTTCACCGCGATCTTCAAGCCCGGTCTCCTGCGCATCACGCTCTTCGCGGTCCTGCTGTCCACCGGCGTACAGGGCGGCTACTACACGCTCGCCACCTGGGTGCCCACGTATCTGAAGACCGAACGCGGACTCACGGTGGTCGGCACGGGCGGGTATCTCGCGTTCCTGATCTCCGGTGCCTTCATCGGCTACCTGGCGGGCGGCTATCTCACCGATGTGCTCGGCCGCAAACGCAACATCACGCTCTTCGCGTTCCTCTCCGCGGCCAGCATCCTCGCCTACACGAACATCCCGGACGGGGCCAACGGCCTTCTCCTTGTGCTCGGTTTCCCGCTCGGCTTCTGTATGTCGGCCATTTTCAGCGGCTTCGGTTCCTTCCTCAGCGAGCTCTACCCGGCCGCCGTGCGCGGCACGGGGCAGGGCTTCACGTACAACACCGGTCGCGCCGTGGGCGCCATATTCCCCACCATGGTCGGATTCCTCGCCGACAGCTGGGGCGTGGGCGGTGCGCTGGTCTTCGGCGCACTGGGCTACGCCATCGCCGTGCTCGCGCTGTTCGGGCTGCCCGAGACGCGCGGCAAGGAGCTGGTGTGAGCCCCGCGGCCACGGCGTCGCGGAGTCCCGCGGAGGCCCGGGCGCTCTTCCGGTCGGGCACCAGCGGGCCGACCGCGGGCTGGGCGGCCGGTCACACGCAGGCCAATCTGATCTCCGTGCCCGCCGACTGGGCGTACGACATGCTCCTGTTCTGCCAGCGCAACCCGAAGCCCTGCCCGGTGCTCGACGTCACGGACGCGGGCTCCTGGACCACTCCCCTGGCCCCCGGCGCCGATCTGCGCACGGACCTGCCGCGCTACCGGGTGTGGGAGGGCGGCGAGTTGACCGACGAGCCCACGGACGTCGCCGACCGGTGGCGGGACGACCTGGTGTCGTTCCTGATCGGCTGCAGCTTCACCTTCGAGTGGGCGCTGACGGAGTCAGGCGTTCCGATGCGCCATGTCGAGCAGGGCCGCAACGTCTCGATGTACGTGACCGCGCGCCCCTGCCGTCCGGCGGGACGGCTGCACGGCCCGATGGTGGTGTCGATGCGCCACGTGCCGCCGCAGCACCTCTCGGCGGCGATCAGGGAGACTTCGCTGCTGCCCGCGGTGCACGGTAGTCCCGTGCACTGCGGGGATCCCGCGGGGCTCGGCATCGACGACCTCGACCGGCCCGACTTCGGTGATGCGGTGGCCGCGGAGCCCGGTGACATCCCGGTGTTCTGGGCGTGCGGGGTGACGCCGCAGGCCGCGGTGATGGCCTCGCGGCCGCCGTTCGCGATCACGCACGCGCCGGGCCAGATGTTCATCACCGACGCCCGTGACGAGCAGTACCGGGTGGCCTGACCAGGCCACCCGGAGGAAACAGGAGATCTACGCAGATGACGCGAGCCCCGGCCGACGCCGTGATCGATCTCAATGCCGACCTCGGTGAGGGCTTCGGCCGCTGGCGCCTGACCGACGACAAGGAGCTGCTCTCCGTCGTCACGAGCGCCAACGTGGCCTGCGGCTTCCACGCCGGGGACGCGGCCACCATGCGGCGCGTGTGCGAGCAGGCCGCCGCACGCGGGGTACGGATCGGCGCCCAGGTCTCCTACCGCGACCTGGCAGGCTTCGGGCGCCGCTCCATGGACGTGCCCGCCGACGAGCTCGCGGCCGAAGTGGCGTACCAGATCGGCGCCCTGGAGGTCTTCGCGCGGGCGGCAGGCACGCGCGTGTCGTACGTGAAGCCGCACGGAGCGCTCTACAACCGCGTCGTCCATGACGAGGAGCAGGCGCGCGCCGTCCTCGACGGTGTCCTGCTCGCGGATGACGCGCTGCCGGTCCTCGGGCTGCCCGGATCGCGCTTCCTGGAGGTGGCGGGCAAGGCCGGGCTGCCCGTCGTCACCGAGGCGTTCGCGGACCGTGCGTACACCCCGGAGGGGACGCTCGTGCCA
Source organism: Streptomyces sp. NBC_01283 (assembly GCF_041435335.1). NCBI lineage: Bacteria > Bacillati > Actinomycetota > Actinomycetes > Kitasatosporales > Streptomycetaceae > Streptomyces > Streptomyces sp. NBC_01283. The sequence goes on along the minus strand of NZ_CP108430.1, from coordinate 7,614,687 downwards.
CGCGGCGACGATGGCGCCGTCATCACGGAGGCGGACGCCGTCGTCGAACGCTCCGTGGGCATGGCCCGGTTCGGGGCGGTCACCGCCCAGGGCGGCCGGCGCATCGACGTCCGCGCGCGCTCGCTGTGCCTGCACGGCGACACCCCGGGGGCGGTGGCCCTCGCCCGGCAGGTCCGGGCACGCCTCGAAGCGGCGGGCGTCCGGGTGGAGGCCTTCGCGTGAGGGTGCTTCCGGTCGGCGAGCAGGCGCTGCTGGTCGAACTCGCCGACGGCGACAAGGCGCAGGCGCTCCACGCCGAACTGCTGCGTCGCAGGGCCGCGGGCCTGATCCGCGTACGGGAGATCGTCCCCGCGGCCCGCACGGTGCTCCTGGACGGCCTTGACGACCCCGGCCCCGTCGGCGCCGAGCTGGCCGCCCTGGACATCCCGCCGCTCGCGGCGCGCGCGGAGGACGTCCGGGAGATCCCGGTCCGCTACGACGGGCCCGACCTGGCGGATGTGGCGGCGCACTGGGGGGTCCCGGTGGCGGAGGTCGCCCGGATCCACGCGGCGGCCGAATACCGGGTCGCCTTCTGCGGGTTCGCGCCCGGCTTCGGCTATCTCACGGGGCTGCCCGAGCGCTACGACGTGCCTCGCCGGGCCACACCACGCACGAGCGTCCCGGCCGGCAGCGTCGCCCTTGCGGGGCCGTACACGGGGATGTATCCACGCTCGTCTCCCGGCGGCTGGCAGCTCATCGGCACGACCGATGCCGTGCTGTGGGACCACGCGCGCGTGCCTGCCGCCCTGCTCACCCCCGGGGTGCGGGTGCGCTTCGTGCCCAGCCCAGCCGTGCCCAGCCTGGGGGCACGATGACGGACCGTGCTTTCGCCGTCGTACGGGCCGGGGCGCTGACCACCGTGCAGGATCAGGGCCGTCCCGGGCACGCCCACCTCGGAGTGCCGCGCTCCGGGGCCCTCGACCCGGCCGCGACCCGCCTCGCCAACCGGCTCGTCGGCAACCCGCCCGACGCGGCCGTCCTGGAGACCACGCTCAACGGCTGCTCCGTGCGACCGCGTTGCACGGTGACGGTGGCCGTCGTGGGAGCGCCCTGCCCGGTGACGGTCGACGGCCGACCGGTGGCGTGGGGTGCCCCCGTGCGGGTACCGGCCGGCGCGGTGCTCGACGTGGGAACGGCCGTCTCCGGAGTGCGTTGCTATGTCGCGTTCGGCGGCGGAGTGGCCGTCGAGCCGGTCCTCGCCAGCCGCTCCACGGATCTGCTCTCCGGGCTCGGCCCGCCGCCGCTCACGGACGGAACCGTCATCCCTATGGGGAGCGCTGCCGCACCCCACGCACGCGTGGACACCGTCCCGCACCCCGCGCCACCCCGCGAACTGGTCCTGAGGGTGACGCCAGGACCGCGCGCCGACTGGTTCACCCCCTCGGCCCGGCACACGCTGACCACGCGCGCGTACCGCGTGTCCTCGGCGAGCAACCGCATCGGTCTACGCACCGAAGGGCCGGCCCTGGAGCGGGCGTTCACCGATGAGCTCCCCAGCGAGGGCATGGTCCTCGGTGCCGTCCAGGTGCCGCCGGACGGCCGGCCCGTGGTGTTCCTCGCCGACCACCCGACGACCGGGGGCTACCCGGTGATCGCGGTGGTCAGGGAGGCTGATCTGGCCGGTGCGGCGCAGGCGGTGCCAGGAACCCCGGTCCGTTTCGTCCCGGCGGCACGACGCTGAGGCCTCACCCTCCCTGAGTTCCTGAGGCAGCCCTCCTGAGGCCGCCTACGCCGCGTCCGGCTGCTCGGCCACGGTCAGCGCCGCGAGCGCCGCCGTCACCGCGTGGGTGGCGCTCAGGTCGAGCCGGGCGCTGCTGCCCCGTACCTGATGGCGTACCTCGTCGGCCGCGAGGGTGAGCAGCTGGGGCAGCAGATCGGTGCACCGGCGCGCCACCCAGCCGGTGCCCGCGGTCGCCAGCCACAGCAGGCTCGCCGAGCGGGTGGGCGAGGGCAGTTGGGGCTCGCACGAGGGCGGGCCGCCCGCCGCGAGGCCCCGGGCCGCGAGCAGCGCGTGGAAGCGGGCGGCAACAAGACGGTGGCCCCGCTCGCCGGGATGCAGCCGGTCCGCGCTCCACAGGGTGCGGTCGGCGACCCACTCGTCGTCCGCGAGATGCAGGTGGACGGCGGCGTAGCGCTCGGACAGCGCGTGCACGACGGCGTTGACCGCGCGCTGCCGCCGGGCCAGCGGGCGTGCCAGGGCGCCGGGGAGGCCGAGCATGGCCCCCGGGTCGGGGAGGCAGGCGGTGAGCAGGTGGGCGCCGTGCCGCCCGGCGGCGGCGTAGACCTCGTCGAGGCGTGCCGCCACGGCCCGGATGTCGAACGTGCAGCGCAGGGTGTCGTTGACGCCGACGACGACCGAGACCAGGTCGGGCCGCAGCTCCAGGGCCACGGGCAGTTGCCGGTCCAGCACGTCCCCGGTCTGGGAGCCGCTGACGGCGAGGTTGTGGAACCGCACCACCCCCTCCCGCACCGCCCCCTCACCCGCTGCCAGCCCCTCGGCCAGCAGCGCCGCCCATCCGCGCCACCCCTCGTCCACGGGGTCCCCGATGCCTGCGGTGAGGGAGTCGCCGAGAGCCACGAAACACAACGGCTTCATGACGCACGCCCCTCGCCGAGCGTTTCGTCGGCCGATGCTCCGAACTCCCCTGCGCCCCGCACCCCGAGCCGCGCCTCATGCGCCCCCAGGAACGCCGCGACAGCCCCCTCCCACCCGAAGCACTCGGCACGCACGCGTGCCGTCTCCCTCCGGGACCGCTCGGGACGGGCGAGGAGAGTCTGAACGGCGGTCGCGAACGACTCACCGCTGTCCGTCGCCACCGCGCCCGCACCGCCCACGATCTCCGGGAGCGCCGACGACGCGCTGGCCACCACCGGCGTACCGCAGGCGAGCGCCTCCAGGGCCGCGAGCCCGAACGTCTCGCAGGGGCCCGGCGCGAGGCAGACGTCGGCCGTGGCCTGCAGCGCCCCCAGGGCCGTGCGGTCCGCGACGTGCCCCAGGAACGTCACCGGCAACCGCCGCTCGCGCGCCCGCAGTTCGAGGCGGGCCCGCAGCGGCCCGTCCCCCGCCACCGCGAGCACCGCCGGCACGCCCCGGCCACGGAGCGCCTCCAGGGCGTCGAGCGCCATGCCCGGCCGTTTCTCAACGGACAGCCGTGAGCAGAGCACCAGCAGCACCTCGCCCTCGCGCGCGTGGCGGGCACGCGCGCGTGGATCACGCAGCCCCGGGTGGCTGCCCACGAGGTCGACGCCGAGCGGCGCGCGGACGACGTTGCGCGCCCCGACGCGGACGAACTCGCGCTCGGCCCACTCCGTGGTGCACACGACCCGCGCATAGGCGTGCGCGGTCCGGGAGTTGAGGGCGTCGGCCGCACGCAGGACGGCCTGCTGGGGCATGCCCCAGGAACTGAGGACGCCGTGCGCGGTCTCGTGGGAGACCATCACGGCCGGGATCCTGCGGTGCCGGGCCCACGCGCCGGTCCAGCGCAGTGTGGTGCGGTCCGAGACCTCGATGCGGTCGGGGGCGAGGCGTTCGAGGACCCGGGCCACCCTTCGGCGGTCCGTGAGGACGCGGTAGCCGCCGGTGCCGGGCAGCAGTGTGCCCGGCAGGGTCACGACGCGGCCCTGGTCGGTGTCGCGGACCCCGGCCCGTGCGCCGGGCACGATCAGTACGGGCTCGTGCCCGGCCGCGCGGTAGCCGCGCCCCAACTCCCGCAGCGCGGTGCGCAGTCCGCCGGACGTGGGGGCGACGAAGTTCGCGAGCCGCACGATGCGCAGCGACCCGGCGGGGCGCGCGCCACTCCGTGCCGCCGCCTCGCGGCAGGCCGCTTCCCTGTACAGGGCCGCCCTCATGCCGCCACCGCCGTCCGCGCGGCGAGCACGTCGGCGTAGTGGTCGACGAGCTGCTCGCCGACCGCCCCCCAGGTCCGCCCCTCGACGGCGGCGCGCCCGGCCCTTCCGTACGCCGCCCGCAGCCCTGGATCGGCGGCGAGCGCCCAGACCGCGTCGCGCACCGCGAGGGCGTCCCGGGGTGGCACCAGGACTCCGGTGCGGCCGGGGACGACGAGGTCGAGGGGTCCGCCCGCGGCGGGCGCGACCACCGGCACACCACTGGCCATGGCTTCCTGCACGGTCTGGCAGAACGTCTCGTAGGGCCCGGTGTGCACGAAGAGGTCCAGCGAGGCGAAGATCCGGGCGAGTTCGCCGCCGGTACGGCGTCCGAGCATGACCGCGCCCGGCAGCGCGGCCCGGACGGGCCCCTCGCTGGGTCCGTCGCCGACGACGACGAGGCGTACGCCATCGAGGGAGCACACCCCGGCGAGGAGTTCGACCTGCTTCTCGGGAGCGAGACGCCCTACGTAGCCGACGATCAGCTCACCGTTCGGCGCGAGTTCACGGCGTACGGCCTCGTCCCGGAGGGCGGGCCCGAACCGGGCGGTGTCCACACCCCGTGGCCACAGCCGTACCCGTGGCACCCCGTGCGACACGAGGTCGCGCAGGGCGGCGGACGACGGGGCGAGCGTGCGGTCGGCCGCGGCGTGGACGGCACGGATACGGCGCCATGCGGTGGCCTCGCCCATCCCCATGTACGTACGGGCGTAGCCGCCCAGGTCCGTCTGGTAGACGGCGACGGCGGGTATGCCCAGACGCGCGGCGGCTGCCATGCCGCGCGCCCCGAGGACGAACGGGCTGGCCAGGTGGACGAGTTCGGCCCGGTGCGCGCTCAGCGCGGCCGACAGGCGCCGGCTGGGCAGCGCCACCCTGACCTGCGGATAGCCGGGAAGGGGCAGCGAGGGGACACGAATGACGGGGCAGGGCGCACTGGCATCGGCTGCGGCGTCCGCCCCGGCCGCGGGAGCCGGGGCGATGACCAGGGGGGCGTGACCGCGGGCGGCGAGCTGCCGGGCGGTCTGGAGGGCGCAGTGCGCCACGCCGTTGACGTCGGGAGGGAAGGATTCGGTGACGATGACGACACGCATACCCGTGTTGTCGTCGCGCGGGGCGTGGTCACGTCAACGTGGATCTTTCCTGGCGAGGAACGTCCCATGAGCGTTCCCCTCCGCACGCGCCCCTCCCCCGGGGCGCGACGGCTACACCTCGGCCGCGTCGGGGCCGATCCTGCTCCGTACCGCGGTCTGTACCTCGTCCTCCTCGGCGGGATCCGAGGCGAGCCTTCTGAGCTGGGTGACCACACGGGCGTCGCCGGTCTCGGCGTGCCGTGCGGCGACCTCGCGGGTGGACTCCTCGCAGTCCCACAGGCATTCGACGGCGAATCCGGCGGCGAAGGAGGGGTCGGTGGCGGCGAGCGCGCGGGCGGCGCGGCCACGGAGGTGGGAGGAGGCGGTCTCGCGGTAGACGTGGCGGAGGACGGGGGCCGCGCAGGCGATGCCCAGGCGTCCGGCGCCGTCGACGAGTGTCCAGAGGGTCTGTGCGTCCGGGCCTTCGCCGCGGACGGCCTCCCGGAGCGCGGCGAGCACGAGCTTGCTGTCCTGGGCGCCTCCCCTGCAGGCGAGCACCCGTCCCGCCGCGGCGCCGAGCTCGTCGGGGCGCTGGGCCCAGCGGCGGGCCCGCTCCACGGCGCCGACGCCGCGCATCCGTTCGAAGGCCTCGGCCGCGGCGTCCACGACCGCCCGTGACGGGCTCTCCACCGCGAACTCGATCAGGTCGAACACATCGGGATCATGGGCGTCCGCGAGGTAGCGCAGGGCCGTGCCGCGCGCCCCGTCGGAGCCGTTGCGGGCGGCTTCGAGGATCTCGGCGCGGTCCTCGGGCCCGGCGACCGCGCTCAGGCAGCGGGCGGCGGGCACATGCAGGACGGCGCCGCGTTCGAGCCCTTCCTGGGCCCAGTCGAAGACGGCCTGGACGCTCCAGCCGGGGCGTGGCCCAGCCGGCCGCATCTGCCGCTGCCAGCGGTCGAAGGAGCCCTGTTCCCGTGCGGCGCGCACACGGGCGCCGACGGCCTGCCTCGGGTCCTCCTCCCACAGCCGCCAGGGCCGGGGTTCGTAGGCGTCGCGCACGACGGCGGCCAGTTCGGCCTCGCCCTCCGCGTCCTCGGGGAATCTGGCGAGCACGGGCACGGCGAGGGCACGCAGGCCCGCGTCGTCGTCGCGCAGCGCCAGTTCGTCCAGGGCCCAGGCCCAGTTGGCGCCGAACGCCGCGTACCGTCGCAGCAGTTCGAGGGCGTCGTGCCTGCCGTACGAGGCGAGGTGCCCGAGCACCGCGAGCGCGAGGCCGGTGCGGGAGTCGTCCGTGTTCAGGACGTCCTCGGCATCGAAGAGATGCCGCTCGATCTCCTCGATGCCACCGCGGAGATCGAGGTAGAGCCTGGCGTAGTAGAGGGAGCGGTTCTCCACCTGCCAGTCGTGGCGTGGGTCGTGGAGAACACAGGTGTCGAGGGCGGCGAGCGCCTCGGATCGAGGTGCGGTGAGTGCGTGCAGCGTGCCGTCGCCGCGGCCCCTCTGCAGCAGGCCGAGCAGCGTACCGCTGGGCGCTATGACCGGATCGAACATGGGAAACAGCCTCACATCAAGCGTCGACGCAACCGGGAATCGTGAATTACCTGGCCGTGCGCCAACACGTCGGGCCGCCCGCCGTCTCTTGCTTGCTGTAAGCCATCTTCCTCTGCCTCTCGTCGGTGGCCCGAAGGGTTCCCGGACGGGAGGTCCGGGGGCGGGCCGCTCACGGTCCGCGCGGTGCGGCGACTCCTGCCCCACCGTCGCGTCCGTGAATCACGTCGTCATGATGGCCCAGCGGTTCAGCCCGCCGCGACCACATTTCCAGCGCCCCCGTTGTTGCTGGTCAGGTACCCCGCTCAGGCCGCCCCGAACAGCTCGACCAGCTCCGTCTTCGCGAACATCCGGGCGGTGTCCACCGCCGACGGCGTGCCCGCGGCCGGATCCGCCCCTCCGTCGAGGAGCGCCCGGATGACCGCGTCCTCGCCCTTGAAGACGGCTCCGGCGAGCGGCGTCTGCCCCCGGTCGTTGGCACGGTTGGCGTCACCGCCCCGCTCCAGGAGGGCCCGGACCGCGTCCGCGTGACCGTGGTAGGCGGCGAGCATCACGAGCGAGTCGCCGCTGTCGTTGGTGAGATTCGCCGGAACGCCTGCGTCCACGTACGCGACGAGGGCCGCGGTGTCGCCCTGGCGCGCCAGATCGAAGATCTTGGTCGCCAGCTCCACGACTTCCGGGTCGGGGGCTTCGCTCATGGACCAGACCGCCTTTCGACTGCGGGGTGACTCGGGGGGTCGTACGGCGTCCTGTGCAGCCGTACGAGTGAATCGACAGGGTACTGCCCGTCCGGGCACATGACGGGGCGCGCCCGCGGCAAAGATCACCGACGAACCCGGATGCCCGCCGGACCCGCGCTCGTGCGGCCCCGCAGAGCTCCGCCATTCGAGGGAAATTAAGAAAAATTCCCCCATTTGCACCTTTTATCGTATGGATACATGCTGTGAACCTGGAACAACTCATGGTGACTGTCCCCACCAACCAGGAGAACCGTCATGATCCTTTCCATCTCGGGCGTCGTGCTGCTCGGCATCATCGTCTTCCTGTTCTTCCGCAAGGACGGACTCAAGGCGTCCCACGCGGTGGTCTGCGCGCTCTTCGGCTTCTTCATGGCGGGCACCGCCATCGCCCCGAGCATCAAGGCCGGCAGCGCGAGCCTGGCGAGCCTCCTCGGCGGGATCAAGTTCTGACGCCTCCTGCCCCCTGTAGTACTTCGTTCGCACCATCTGGAGACTGACGTGGCCCGGCGCCCCCTCCCCCGCATCCTGAGCAACGGCACCGCCTCGATCGCCCGGAGCCGGGAGTTCGCACGGTCGGCCGCCGACAACGCCACCGACGTCCTCCACCCGCTGATCACGATCACTCGTGGACTGCGCCGGCTGGCGGCGGCCGGGCGGCGCAGGTGGGCCGACACCCCCAAGGACCGGCGCGGGCCACTGATGTTCCTGGTGGCCTCCGTCGTCCTGGTGGTGGCCCTCATGCCGTACGGTCCGCTGCTCGCCGCCATCTGCCTGATGGCGGCCGCCGCGTGGACCGGCAGGGAACGCACGGAGCCCGCCCCCACGGGTCCTGACGAGGCGCAGACCCAGCGCCTGCAGTCCCTCTACGAAGCACTCGTCCCGTACTTCTCCGTCCCCGAGGACCCGGCGCCGCTCTTCGCGCACGGCGGCGAGTGGGACAAGGCCCTCACGTCGTACGAGTTCGACGACGACGGACGTGTCTCCCATCTGGTGGTGCGCTACCCCGCGTACTTCACGGACGGCGAGGCCGACTCCCGCGCACGGATCGAACAGCTGCTGCACGCCAAGTCGGGCCGCGGCCGCGAGTACCACTTCGAGTGGGACGAGGAGGGCAACCAGCTCACGGTGAACGTGCTGCCCCCGCTGCCCACCGACATCGCCGCCCAGCGCTTCGTCACGGCCCCCGGCGAGACCGTGCTCGGCTTCACCGATCCCACCGGTGTCCAGCGCACCCTCCCCGTGACGGACGGCGACGAGCAGCGCGACGTGCCCCCCGTCGTCTGGCGCACGGGCCCCCGCTCCACCGAACCGCACCTCCTGGTCGTCGGCGAGCCCGGCAGCGGCACCACGACCCTGCTGCGCTCCGTCGCCCTGCAGGCCCTGCTGCACGGCGACGTCCTCATCGTCGAGGGCAGCGGCATCGGCGACTACGCCTGCCTGGCCGGACGTGACGGTGTCCTGGCCATCGAGTGCGGGCTCGCCGGAGCCCTGGCGAGCCTGGAGTGGGCGGCACACGAGACGGAGCGGCGCCTCATCTCCGCCAACCGCGCCCGGCAGGCGGGCCACCCCGCCCCGGAGGACACCAAGCGCCCGCTGTGGATCCTCATGGACCGCCCCAGCGTGCTCGGCCACCTCGCGGCGGCCGACGGACGCAAGGACCCCCAGTCACTGCTCCAGGTGCCGCTGCGGCACGGCAGGGCGGCCAACGTCACGGTCGTCGTGGCCGACCAGTTCGACAGCCTGGACGCCCTGAGCGACCCCGTGCGCCAGCACACCCGCGCGCGCGTGGTGCTCGGCCCCACGACGATCGACCAGGTCGAGGACATCCTCGGGGTGCCGCCCCGTACGACGCCCACGGCAGACGTCCCGCCCGGCCGCGGCTACGCCCGGCTCGGCACGGGTCAGGTGCACCGGCTCCAGGTGCCCGCGACGCCCGATCCGTACGACGACGCGACGAGCGAGGCACACCGGCAGGCGGTGACGGATCTGCTGCCGGCGCGGAGCACCCCCGTGGATGCCGGTACCGATACCAGTACCGGCACAGAGGCCGACACGGAGGCTGAGGCAGACGCGGACACCGTCGCGACGAAACCCGACGCGGCGCCGGAGCCCGTGCCCGCCGAGAGCTGAGCCCGAGGGCGGCCAGGGCGGCCAGGGCGCCCACCAAGACCCTCGGCCCACTCGGCCCGCTCGGACCACTCAGGCCACGAACGCCCGCGACGCCTCCACGCCCGCGCCCGCCCCCGTCTCCACCAGACGCGCGGCCTCGGCCAGGCGCACCGCGGCCTCCTCGGCCACCGCGCCTCCCACGGTGAACGGCAGCCGCACATACCCCTCGAAGGCTCCGTCCACGCCGAAGCGCGGCCCTGACGGGACCCTGACCCCCACCCGCTCGCCCACCTCGGCGAGCCGGGAGCCGGAGAGGCCGCCCGCTCGGGCCCACAGGGTGAGGCCGCCCGCCGGTACCGCGAACTCCCAGTGGGGCAGCTCACGGCGGACCGCGGTGACCAGCGCGTCGCGGTTCTCGCGGGCCTGCTCCCTGCGCACCTCGACGGCGGACTCCCAGCCGCCGGTGCTCAGGAGCCAGTTCACGGCCAGCTGTTCCAGGACCGGGGTGCCCATGTCGGCGTACGCACGTGCGGAGACCAGGCTGCGGATCACGTCGGGCGCGGCCCGCACCCAGCCGATGCGCATGCCCGCCCAGAAGGCCTTGCTCGCCGAGCCGACGGTGATGACGGTCGAGCCCGCCGGGTCGAAGCCGCAGACGGGGCGCGGCATCGTCAGGTCGTCGTCGAGCTGAAGTTCGATCATGGTCTCGTCGACCACGAGGACCGTTCCCGCGGAACGGGCGGCATCGACGAGCTTGCGCCGCTGGTCCTCGTCCGCGAGCGCGCCCGTGGGGTTGTGGAAGTCCGCGACCACATAGGCAAGGCGGGGCGCGGCGTCGCGCAGCACCTGGCGCCAGCGGTCCATGTCCCAGCCCTTGAGCCCGTCGGACATGGCGACGGGGACCAGACGGGCACCGGTCTCGCGCATGAGCTGGAGGATGTTGGCGTACGACGGGGACTCGACGGCGATGCGTTCGCCGCGCGGTGCGAACAGATGGCAGATCGCGTCGATGGCGCCCATCGCGCCGGTCGTGACCATGATCTGTTCGGGCATCGTCGGGATGCCGCGCGCGGTGTAGCGCTCGGCGAGCATCTGCCGCAGCGCGGGCAGCCCGGCCGGGAAGTCGCCGTGCGTGTGCGCGTACGGCGGGAGTTCCTCCAGGGCGCCCTGCACGGCGCGGGTGAGCCAGGGCTCCGGCGCGGGCAGGGCCGCGCAGCCGAGGTCGATCATGGAGCCGAGCGCCTCGGGCGGAAGGGGTTCGAGCCCGCGCGCGGGGAGGGGGTTGCCTGCCGGGACGGCGGTCCAACTGCCCGCTCCCCTGCGGGATTCCAGGAAGCCCTCGGTGCGCAGCGCCTCGTACGCGGCGGCGACCGTGGTCCGGCTGACGGCGAGGGAGACGGCGAGCTCGCGCTCGGCGGGCAGCCGCGCGGCGACCGGGACGCGGCCTTCGAGGACGAGCATGCGGATGCCGTCGGCGAGCGCGCGGTAGGCGGGCGGGCGGCGCGTGCCGGGGCCCGCGGGGCGCGTCTGCTGAGAGGTGAGCAGCCGGGCGAGCTGCGTGGAGCCCACCGCCGAAGTCCACTGAGCCATGATTCCCAGTCCACCTTCCTGGAATTGGCCATGGTTGGTATCCCTTTACGAGCCACAGAGTGTCATGCATCAGGCCACTACCACCAGCAGGGGGGCATCTCTTGTCCACGCCCAAGCCACCGACATCGACCCCGACGTCTCCCCACACATCTCCCCAGGCGCCGCGGTCACGACCGGTGAAACCGCACCTCGCGCTGCGGCTCACCCAGCTGTACGTCGGTCTGGCGCTCTACGGCGCGAGCTCAGGGCTCCTGGTGGTGGCCGGGCTCGGCCTCGAACCGTGGAACGTGCTGCATCAGGGCCTCGCCGAACTGACCGGGATGTCCATCGGCGTCGTCTCGATCGTCATCGGCGCCGCGGTGCTGCTCCTGTGGATCCCGCTGCGGCAGCGCCCCGGCCTCGGCACGGTCTCGAACGTCTTCATCGTCGGCCTGGCGATGGACGGCACCCTCGCGCTGATGCCGGACACGCACACGCTCGCCGTCCGCGTCCCGCTCCTCGTGGCGGGGATCGTCCTGAACGGCGCCGCGACGGGGCTCTACATCGCGGCGAAGTTCGGACCGGGGCCCCGGGACGGCCTGATGACGGGCCTGCATCAGCGCACCGGACGCTCGATCCGGCTGATGCGGACCCTGGTCGAGGTGGCCGTGGTCGCCACCGGCTTCGCGTTCGGCGGCACGGTGGGCATCGGCACGGTCCTGTACGCGCTGGCGATCGGCCCGCTGGCCCAGTTCTTCCTGCGCCTCTTCGCCGCCCCCGCTCCATCCGAAGGAGACGCCGTGGCCGCCGGCGGTCAACCGGAGCAGGCGATACTGCAGCGGTGACCACGCGCGGACGCCACCCCTACCTCGACCATTCCGGCCCGCTGGCCTTCGCCCATCGCGGCGGGGCGGCGGACGGCCTGGAGAACACCGCCGCGGCCTTCCGGCGCGCGGTGGACCTGGGGTACCGCTACATCGAGACGGATGTGCACGCCACGTCGGACGGCCGCCTGGTGGCCTTCCACGACGCGACGCTGGACCGGGTGACGGACACGGCCGGGCAGATCGCCGACCTGCCGTGGAGCGATGTGCGCCACGCGCGCGTGGCGGGCAGCGAGCCGGTGCCCCTCTTCGAGGACCTCCTGGAGTCCTTCCCCGACGTCCGCTGGAACGTGGACGTCAAGGCCGAGCCCGCCCTGCTGCCCCTCCTCGATCTGCTGCGCCGCACCGGCGCCTGGGACCGCGTGTGCGTCGGTTCGTTCTCCGAGTCCCGCGTGGCCCGCGCCCAGCGACTCGCGGGCCCCCGCCTCGCCACGTCGTTCGGCACCCGGGGCGTGGCCGCCCTGCGGCTGCGTTCGTACGGCGCCCCCGCCGCCGTACGCCGCTCCGCGGTGTGCGCACAGGTGCCCGAGACGCACGCCGGGATCCGTGTGGTGGACCGCCGCTTCGTCCGCGCGGCCCACGCGCGTGGACTACAGGTGCACGTCTGGACGGTCAACGACGCCGCACGTATGGCCGCGCTTCTCGACCTCGGTGTAGATGGCATCATCTCTGATCACATCGAGACGCTGCGCGAAGTGCTGAAGGACCGGGGAGCCTGGGCCTGACCGCCTCCGGGGCGGCAGCGGACCACGGGGACCAGCGAGGGGGCACGGGTGGGCACCGACACCGTGCGGGCAACGCCACCAGCCGACGAGAGCGCCGCCGAACGACGGCGCGAGCAGCGCGGCTGGTACTTCTACGACTGGGCGTGCTCGGTCTACTCGACGAGCGTCCTGACGGTGTTCCTCGGCCCGTATCTGACGGAGATCGCCAAGTCCGCCGCGGACCCGGACGGATACGTCCACCCACTGGGCATACCGGTCAGCGCCGGGTCCTTCTTCGCGTACGCGGTGTCGGCCTCGGTGATCGTCTCGGTCTTCGTCATGCCGCTGGCGGGCGCGGCCGCCGACCGGACGGGCCGCAAGAAGCCGCTCCTGGCGGCAGCCGCCTACCTGGGGGCAGCGGCCACGGCGGGCATGTTCTTCCTGGACGGCGACCGCTATCTCCTCGGCGGCTTCCTGCTGATCGTCGCCAATGCCTCGCTCGCCGTCTCGATGGTGCTCTACAACTCCTACCTGCCGCAGATCGCGCCTCCGGAGGAGCGTGACGCGGTCTCCTCGCGCGGCTGGGCGTTCGGCTACACGTCGGGTGCACTCGTCCTGGTGGCGAACCTGGTCCTGTTCCTGGCCCACGACACCTTCGGCGTCTCGGAGTCGACAGCCGTGCGCATCTGCCTGGCGTCGGCGGGCGTGTGGTGGGGCGCGTTCACGCTCGTACCGCTGCGGCGGCTGCGTGACCGCAAGGCGCCGCCCTCGGAGGCACCGGCACGCGGCTGGCGGCAGCTCGCGTCGACCGTGCGCGACATGCGCCGCCATCCGCACACCCTGTCCTTCCTGCTCGCCTATCTCGTCTACAACGACGGCGTACAGACGGTGATCTCCCAGGCGTCCGTGTACGGCTCCGAAGAGCTCGGTCTCGGCCAGTCCACGCTGATCGTCGCGGTCCTCCTCGTACAGGTGCTCGCGGTGGTGGGAGCGCTTGCCATGGGGCGCCTCGCACGGACGTACGGCGCCAAGCGCACCATCCTCGGTTCGCTCGCCGCGTGGACAGTGACGATCGGGGCCGGGTTCTTCCTGCCTGCCGGTGCGCCGGTGTGGTTCTTCGTGCTCGCGGCGGGCATCGGCCTGGTGCTCGGGGGTTCGCAGGCGCTCTCGCGGTCCCTGTTCTCGCATCTGGTGCCCGCGGGCAAGGAGGCCGAGTACTTCTCCGCGTACGAGATCAGCGATCGCGGCATGGCCTGGCTCGGGCCGCTGATCTTCGGCCTGACGTACCAGCTCACGGGGAGCTACCGGGACGCGATCGTCTCCCTTGTGGCCTTCTTCGTGATCGGTTTCGTGCTGCTCGCGCGGGTACCCGTACGGCGTGCGATCCGCGACGCGGGAAATCCCGTACCCGCCAGGATTTAGCAACTGAAGCCAAAGGGCGGTAGTGTACGCGTTTGGCCTACCAGGCGGACCGTTACTGCGCGCTGGAGATTCAGAAACGCTGGGTGACATCTGCTACTAGATGTGACAAACCGGGCGCTGGTGGGTACAACAAGGGGCGGCATACGACGGCGACGCATGACCCTGAACGGGAATCTTTACCGCCGACCGGACGTTGACCGGATGACGACGACAGCGACACCTGTCCTGTGGGCGACAAGCCCGGGAGGCACGATTCATGAGTGAGCGAGCTCTTCGCGGCACGCGCCTCGTGGTGACCAGCTACGAGACCGACCGCGGCATCGACTTGGCTCCGCGCCAGGCCGTGGAGTACGCATGCCAGAACGGACATCGTTTTGAGATGCCCTTCTCGGTAGAGGCGGAAATCCCGCCGGAGTGGGAGTGCAAGGTCTGCGGGGCCCAGGCACTCCTCGTAGACGGCGACGGACCTGAAGAGAAGAAGGGGAAGCCTGCGCGTACGCACTGGGACATGCTCATGGAGCGCCGTACTCGAGAAGAACTCGAGGAGGTCCTGGAGGAGCGCCTTGCGGTTCTCCGGTCAGGAGCCATGAACATCGCGGTGCATCCGCGGGACAGCCGCAAGTCCGCCTGACGGTGAACTGAACAACACCGCACACAAAGGCCGGGAGCACTGCTCAGCAGTGGTCCCGGCCTTTGTGTTGTCTTGCTTTGACGCTGCTCTACGCGCCGGACCTCAGCGGGGCGGCAGCTGCGGGTCGTCCGGGTGCGCGCCGCGGGCCGGCCGCTCGTCGTCCCTGATGACCTCGCCCTGGACGACCTTGCCGTCAGGGCGGTGCATGCGCGCCTGCTGGAAGGCGTCACCGAGGCTGCCCTGCGAGGCCTCGCGGACCTTGCGCTCGAACGTCTTCTCCGCCGTACGACTGACGGCCTTCTGAATCGGCGGCACCAGCAGGAGCAGCCCCAGGACGTCGGAGATCAGCCCCGGCAGGATGATCAGCAGGCCGCCCAGCATCGTCAGGGCGCTGCCGCCGCCGCGCTCGGAGGGATGCGGCGCCAGGCCGCTCTGCTGCTGTTGCACCGCCTCGCTCAGCTCGCGGAAGGCGCGGCGCCCGGCGTGCTTGATGACCATGCCGCCGAGCACGACACCGGCCACCAGGAGCAGGAACACCGTGAGCCCGCCGGCGGCGCCCGCCACTACGGTGAGCAGCCAGATCTCCAGGACCAGCCACGCGGCGATGCCGAGCGGCAGGAACCTCAGGACGCGGGAGCGCCGGGGCCGGGCGGGTCGGGTGGGCGGTACGCCAGTCGTCATGGCTCCAGTGTGCCTGGGCCCGGCTCAGACCGGCATAAAGGGATGATCAACAAGAAGGCCGCTGGAACGACGCCCGGCAGCCCCCACGGCCCTTCTCAGAGCTTCTTGCGGCCCTTCGGGGACTCCTGCGCCTCTTCGGCGTCCTTGCGCCCCAGGGCGCGGCCCACGCGGCCCACCCGCTCGCCCACACCCCATGCCGTGACCCGCCACAGCGCCTCGGCCACGATGTCCTGGCTCATCTTGCTGTCGCCGAGCTCCCGCTCGACGAAAGTGATCGGCACCTCGACGACGTGGTAGCCCGACTTGATCGCGCGGCGGGCCAGGTCGACCTGGAAGCAGTAGCCCTGCGAGGCGACCTCACTGAGGCCGATGCCTTCGAGGGTCTCGCGGCGGAAGGCGCGGTAGCCGCCCGTGACGTCGCGGATCGGCACGTCGAGCATCAGCCGGGAGTACGTGCTGCCGCCACGCGAGATCATCTCGCGGTACTTGGGCCAGTTGACGATCCGTCCGCCCGGCACCCAGCGCGAGCCGAGGACGAGGTCGGCACCCTTGAGCGCGGTGAGCAGCCGGGGCAGCTCCTCGGGCTGGTGGGAGCCGTCGGCGTCCATCTCGACGACCACTCCGTAGTCGTTGTCCAGGCCCCACTGGAAGCCCGCGAGATAGGCCGCGCCGAGGCCTTCCTTGCCCTTGCGGTGCAGTACGTGGACGTTCTCGTCGTCGACCGCGAGCTCGTCGGCGATCTTGCCGGTGCCGTCGGGGCTGTTGTCGTCGGCGATGAGGATGTGCGCCTCGGGCACGGCGACCCGGACCCGGCCCACGATGGACTGGATGTTCTCCGCCTCGTTGTAGGTCGGAATGATCACCAAGGCCAGGCCGAGCGGGCCGAACTGCCTCCCCTGGTCACCGGTTTCGGAGACCGCACCGCCGTCGTTCACTACTGCCCCTTCGTTCGTACGCAGAGGACCACCATAGTGGCCTCTTCCCGCACGGCCACGGCGGCACGGGCGGTTGAGGGGAGTACTGCGGATCGGGGCCCGGCACCCTTCGGGCCGACCTGGGGCCCGCTGGCTGCGGGTCGACCGAGAGCCGTTGTCTACTGAGCGTCCGGGCCCCACCCGGGTCACACCTGCCGGCCCGGTGGAACGTTCCCTCGCGTCCGCGACGCGGGCGCTGGACCTGGCTCCCAGTGGTGGTGCGCCGGTGCGGCACACCACCCATGGCCCAGCGGCGTTCGACGGCTGCGTGGAGGTTCTCCGGTCGGACGTCCTTTGGTGGACCCGGCCGAACCTACCCGCCGACGGCCGCGTTCTGTCAATAGCCGTTTGACCTGGGACTATTCCAAAGAGCGCCAGGTCAGTGGCGAGGATACGCAGGTCGTGCGACGCGCCAACGGACCGCGATCGGCGGTACGCACCGCCGGGACATCACTCTTCCGGCCCTACGTACACCGTCTTTCCGAAGACCACCGTGCGCAGGCAGACGGGGAGTTCGGCGCCGGGGGTCAGGTCGGGCAGGCCCGGCGTACCGGAGCGCGGATCGGTCGACCAGCGGGCGACCCGGTCGTCCGGCGCCTGGACCACGAGATCCGCGGTCCGCCAGACGGCGTAGTCGGCCGGTGCTCCCGGCACCAGGACGCCCGCGTCGTCCCGGCCGATGGCCCGCCAGCCGCCCCGGGTGTGGGCGGTGAACGCGGCGCGCACCGAGATGCGGTGCTCCAGGTTCTGATGGAACGCGGCGGCCCGGACGGTGCCCCAGGGGTCGAGCGGGGTGACGGGGCTGTCGGAGCCGAAGGCGAGCGGGACTCCGGTGCGCAGGAGTGCCGCGTACGGGTTGAGGGTGCGGGCCCGTTCGGCGCCGAGGCGCTGGACGTACATGCCGTCGTCGCCGCCCCACAGGGCGTCGAAGGCGGGCTGCACGGAGGCGGTGAGGCCGAGTTCCGCGAAGGCCGCGATCGTCTCCGGGGTGAGCATCTCGGCGTGCTCGACGCGGTGCCTCGCGCCGCGGACGCGGGCCAGGCCGACCTTCTCGGATGCGGCGCGGATGCCCTCGACGACGGCGGTCACCGCGGCGTCGCCGATGGCGTGGAAGCCTGCCTGGACCCCCGCCTCGGTGCAGGCGATGACGTGCGCGGCGACGGCGGCGGCGTCCAGATGGGCGGTGCCGGTGTGGGCGGAGTCGGCGTACGGCTCGTGCAGCCAGGCGGTGTGCGAGCCGAGGGATCCGTCGACGAAGAGGTCGCCCGCGGCGCCGATGGCACCCAGTTCCTTTGCGCGGGCGACGCCTTCCTCGCCCTGCTGTGCCCAGTAGCCGACGACGCGCGGACCGGCCTCCTCGGCGGCGAGGCGCAGCAGCCCGGCGAAGTCGTCCTCACTGGAGATCTCGGGGCCCGCGCACTCGTGCACGGACCCGATGCCGAGGGACGCGGCACGGCTCAGGGCCGCGCGCTGGGCCTCGGTGCGCTGCTGCGGGGTGACCGCGTCGAGCGCGGCGGCGCGCACCCCGTGGTGGGCGTCCGCGGTCAGCGGTGCGTCCGGGTGGAAGCCGGTGCGCCCGGCGATGCCGGGGACGAGGTCGAGCAGCGCCGTGGTGACGACGGCCGAGTGGACGTCGATGCGGGAGAGATAGAGGGGACGGCCGCCGGCCGCCTCGTCGAGTTCCGCGCGCGTGGGCGGACGGCCGCCCGGCCAGCGGGCCGCGTCCCAGCCGTGGCCGAGGAGGACGCGGTCGTGCGGCCGGGCCGCGGTGTGCGCGCGAACGAGAGCGAGCGCGTCGTCGAGGGTGCGGGCCCCCGACAGGTCGAGTCCCGTCAGGGCAAGGCCGGTCGACGTGGTGTGCACATGCGCATCGGTGAACGCGGGGGTGACGAGCGCCCCTTCGAGGTCGACGACCTCGTCCACACCGTCGGCGAACGCGTCGGCGGCGCCCTCGGACCCCACCCAGGCGACGTGCCCGCGTTCGACGACCATGGCCGTGGCGAACGGATCGGCGGGGCTGTGGACGTCGCCGCCGCGCAGCAGCACGGTGCGGTGGCCCTGAGGGCCGTTCTGGGGGGTGGTGCTCTCGCTCATGGAACCAGTCTCGCCCCTCCCCCCGCGCGCCTCGCGCACGGGGCTCCCGCGGGCGGCTCAGACCTGCGGGGGCCGGGCCTCGTACGGGGTGGAGAGCACGACCGTCGTGCGCGTGGAGACACCGGCGAGTGCGCGCAGGCGGCTCAGCAGGTGTTCGAGCTCCAGGGGCGTCGCGACGCGCACCTTGAGGATGTAGTTCTCGTCGCCCGCCACGCTGTGGCACGCCTCGATCTCCGGGACGCCCGCGAGGCGTTCGGCGATGTCGTCCGGTGCGCTCGGGTCGAACGGCTTCACCGAGATGAACGCCGTGAGCGGCAGCCCGACGGCTTCCGCGTCCACGACCGCGGCGTATCCGCGGATGACGCCGCGCTGCTCCAGGCGGCGCACACGCTGGTGCACGGCCGATGTGGACAGGCCCGTGGCCTTGCCCAGGTCGGTGTAGCTCATCCGCCCGTCCTTGACGAGCAGCTGCACGATCTGTCGGTCCAGCTCCTCCATGCGCCGAACCTACAGGGCTCTTGATCCCTCCGGATACCGGTAGGCGCGACGGCGGCAACTTCTCCGGGCATGTGACGAACGCCACATACCTGCGACCGTGTCCAAAGGGATGCCACGATTACCTCTACGACGGGACGGGAAGTGCTTGCTGTGGTCGAGGCCGCAGCGCCTTCTCGGCCCACCCAAGGGGGAGAATCCCATGCAGAACTTGAAGCGCCCCGGTCGCCCTGCCCGCAGCAAGCAGCAGCGCTCCGATGAATCCGCGTCCGCACTCGTGCCGGAGGGCGTCGAACCGGCCGACACCGAGTTCGACGAGTACGACACCTTCGAGATGTACCGGGTGACGTGCCCCGACTGCGCGCAGCCGATCGCGCTCCTGGCCGACGAGGACGTCCTGCCCGAGCACGCGCTGTGCGCCACGCGGTGGAACCCGTTCGGGCTCACGGTGTGCCCCGGCACGGGCCGCGCCGCGGCCGACGCGGAGCCCGCCGACGAGACGATGGAGGCTCAGGAGCAGGACACCGCCCTGCTCCTGACGCTCCCTCAGGGACTCGACTGGCGCACGCAGCCCTTCTCGCACGTCGGCGGCCAGGGCTCGCGCCCCCGTCGCGTGCCCGAGCAGGACCGGCGCTCAGCGGCCTGACGGGCTACCAGTAGCTGCCCTGCACCATGGCCGCCAGGCTGGCGTGGTGCAGGATCAGCATGTCCGGGTCCTCGGGGACCTCGGCCTCACCGAAGTGCACCTGGCGGTAGGCGACGCGCAGCATGACGACGGCGTGCCGCAGCGCCGCGTACAGCGTGTGGAAGTCCATGGACCGCGGTGTGTGGCCGGTGAGTTGCGCGTAACGCTCCTCGATGTGGTCGCGGCGCAGGAAGCCGGGCAGGCCCTCCTGCCCGAAGCTCACCGTCAGGTCCTGGAAGAAGCGGTGCAGATAGACCATCCAGCCGAGGTCGACCTCGCGGGGTGCGAGCGCCGCCATCTCCCAGTCCAGTACGGCCACGGGGTCGAAGCCGTCGTAGATGACGTTCCCGATGCGTGCGTCGCCCCAGTTGAGGACGGGCTCACCCTCGTCATCGGGCCACCACTCGTCGAGTCGGCCGAAGGCGCTCTCGATGAGGGGCGAGCGGGGCAGGCCGTCGACCACCCATTCGTAGTAGGCGCGTTGGGCGGTCACATGACGGCGCAGCGGGCCGCCTTCGCCGGGCAGGGCCAGGAACTCGGCCTCCCCGACCGGCACTTGGTCGTGGAGGTGGGCGATCAGGCGGATAGAGGCCTCCTCCAGGTGCGCGCGTTCGGCGTCACTCGCCGCGTGGAGCCAATTCCCCTCGTACGTATAGGGCATGACGTCCGGCGGCACGCGCCCCTCGACCCGCTCCATGACGAAGAAGGGCGCCCCGAGCGGCCCCGCGTCCTCCTCCAGCCACAGCACACGCGGCACGGGCAGGTCGGTGCGCTCGGCGACGAGCCGCATCGTGCGGTGCTGGCGCGGCAGGTCGTAGACCGGGAAGATCGTGTACGCGGCCGGGTCCGCCGCCACGCGCAACGCACAGGCCCGCAGCGGTGGTTCGGGGTGCTCGATGTCGAAAAGGAGGGTCTCGCTCGACATGCCGTTCGACTCGGGGACCCGCACACCGGTGGCCTTGGCGCCGGGCAACCGGGTGCCGAGCCAGGCCGTGAGCCTGCGGGCCAACTCCTCCGGGTCGCGGGTGGTGGTGCGGGGACGCGGTGCTGTCGCCATCGCGGAGCTCCTCTCAAGAAGCCGCAGGCCTCAGGGGGCCACGGAGTCGAAGCCGGTGAAGCCGCTCGGGTCATGACGGCCGAAGCTGCCGTGCTCGAAGATGCCGTATCCGGTAAGCCCGTTGAGGGTGAACCGGGCGGCGTGGTCGATGACTCCGTAGGCGGCCATCGGGTGCGCCGCCGGATCCGACAGGTCGTACGCGCGGCGGTCGGTCCAGCCCCGCCCCTGCCAGGTGCCGTGCTGCCAGTCGTCCGCCGGCGGATAGCCGGCGCCCACGGCGAGCGGCAGGGAGGCGAGGACCTCCACGCCCAGCTCCAGCGGCTTGCGGCCCTCGGGGTCGGTGAGGTGGATGACGGCGCGCTCGGGGTGCCGGGTGCCGGAGCGGTAGGTGATGTCGGCCTGGGGCCAGCCGAGTTGACGGTCGCGCACCCCGGGCCGCACAAGTGTGGCCTCGTTGAGGGAGCGGTAGCCGTCCGCGTCCTCCTGGGCGATGACCATCAGGAAACGGTCCTCGAAGCGCACCGGGCTCCAGATCCAGTGGAAGCCCTCGGTACCGAACTCCTCCTCCAGGCGCCCGCGTTCCTCGCCGGGTATGGGACGCACCCCCCAGCTGCGGTCACGGGTCGCGGTCCACTCCCCCGCCGTCACGGGGACGTCCTCGCCGCCGACGCGGATCACCCCGGCGCAGCCGCCCGCCTGGACGAAGCGGCGCCCTTCGAGGGAGAGCCGGTCGCCGCGCCGCTGGATGTGGTGCGGCTCCCAGAGGGCGGGGAAGGAGGCGGTCCACGTGATGTCGTACGAGAGGGATTCCGGGTCGTCGGGATCGGCGGCGCACGTCAGGCGCAGCCGCTTCAGCGGTTCCTCGACGGTGATGGTCAGGGGGCCGACGGAGAGGTTCATCCGGTCGTCGCCTAGCGCGTCCGACGCGCGTACGGCGTGGAGCGTATCCCCCCTGCGCAAGGTGGCGTACGCGTCGATCACACCGACGTTCGGATAGACGCCGAGCCCGAGGATGAGGAGCGCTCGCCCCTCGTGGTCGAAGAGATGGAAGATGCAGCGGTCGTAGGCATTGCGGTCGCCCGTCGCGACCTGCTTCATGGACAGCGGCACTTGATGGATCGGGTACTCGTCGAGCGGGGCGGGGCGGTCGTCTGCCACGGCAAACCTCCCTGGGCACAAGGCAGTTGGCGGGCGCGGGGCGGATGCCAAGCCCCCGACGCGGAGTTGACGGTACGTCAGACAACGCGACGGAGCCAGACACGTGTCAGCGCGCGTTCAGCGGCCCTGAGCCCGCCCGGAACGCGGCGCCGCGGGGCATCACGGGGCACTCCCCCGGACTCCGCACGGTCTTGCCACGAACTGACACTCGAATCCGACGGGCGGTGACTTGTCCCCCTCGGCGCGCGTTGGCCCCGTATGACCACCCCCACGCCGACGCCCATGGCGCACCCGCCGACCGGCCGCCGCAGGCGCACCCTCCTGACGGCTCCCCCGCCCGACGCAGAATCGGTTCCCCAGCGGCCTCAGCGGCCCCAGCAGCCCCCGTATTCCCAGTACCCCCAGCAACCGCACCAGCAACAACACCCGCACCAGCAACAACCACAGCAGCAGCCGCAGCCCCAGCCGCCACACGTGCAGGATCCGCCCATCTACCGCGCGCTCATCCGGAACTGGGCCGAGCGGGGCAAGACCCTGCCCGGGCGCCACGACCCGGAGTGGGTGCGGCTCGCGGCGCCTCCGGTCAGGCTCGGGCAGTTCAGCGCGATTCGGGACCCGCGAGGTGACGGGCGATGACCATCCGCTGGATCTGATTGGTCCCCTCGACGATCTGCAGCACCTTCGCCTCGCGCATGAAGCGCTCCACGGAAAAGTCCGCGGTGTAGCCATAGCCGCCGAGGACCTGCACGGCGTCCGTCGTCACCTTCATCGCGGCGTCCGTGCACAGCAGTTTGGCCATGGCCGCCTGCTTGGAGAACGGCCGCCCCGCGTCGCGCAGCCGCGCCGCTGAGAGATAGAGCGCCCGGCCCGCCTCGATCTGCGTCGCCATGTCCGCGAGCATGAAGCGAAGGCCCTGGAAGTCCGCGATAGGCCGCCCGAACTGCCGCCGCTCGGTGGCATACCGGAGCGCCTCGTCCAGCGCCGCCTGCGCCACGCCGATCGCACAGGCCGCGATGCCGAGCCGACCCGAGTCGAGCGCGGAGAGCGCGATCGCGAAGCCCTGGCCCTCCTCACCGATGCGGCGGGCGTCGGAGACCCGTACCCCGTCGAAGTTGATCTGGGCGGTGGGCGAACCCTTCATGCCCATCTTCTTCTCGGGCGCCGCCGCGTTCAGGCCTTCGGCGTCGCCCGGCACCAGGAACGCCGAGATGCCGCGGGCGCCTTCGCCGCCGGTGCGGGCGAGCACGGTGTAGAAGTCGGCGACCCCGCCGTGCGTGATCCACGCCTTCGTGCCGGTGATCACCCAGTGGTCGCCGTCGCGGACAGCCTTCGTCCGCAGTGACGCGGCGTCCGAGCCGGACGCGGGCTCGGAGAGGCAGTACGCGCCGAGCAGCCCGCCGCCGAGCATCGCGGGGAGGTGCTCGCCCTGCTGCTCCTTGGTGCCGTAGTTCGCGAGTGCGTGACAGGACAGGGAGTGGACGCTGACGCCGAGGCCGACGGTGAGCCGCGCCGCGGCGAGCTCCTCGATGACCTGGAGATAGACCTCGTACGGCTGGTCGCCGCCGCCGAATTCGGAGGCGTACGGAAGCCCGAGCAGTCCGGACTCGGAGAGGAGGGCGAAGACCTCGCGCGGGAAGCGCCCCGCGTCCTCCTCCTCGGCCGCGCGGGGAGTGATCTCCCGCTGGACGAGTTCACGGACGAGCGAGAACAGATCCCGCGCCTCGTCTGTGGGCAGCTGACGGTCCACCGGCTGCTGCAAGGTTCGCTCAGGCATGGCGATCGCATCCTCCATCTCGGCACTGCGGCGGACCCGCGGGGTAGTGCGGCGCCACCGTGTCTCACGGCCCGGCCGATGGCGCCCCTCCGGGTCGCGGAAGGTGCTGTGACCAGCGGCTGTGGCGCTTGAGTATGCCCGATCGGCGGCAGCCAGTCACTAGTTAACGACCGCTTACTCAAAAGATAACCGACGCCCGCAAGAGGGGCCCGGAATTGGTCCGAACCATTGACCCCACTGGTCTAGTCCTCCTAGAGTCCAGCCGAACGCCTTTCCGCGTTCATGCCAATTCAAGGTTCACCGATGCCCCCATGGCATCCGCAGGTCAACAGCACCACTCCCCCCATGCGCCCTCTCCCCCCACGAGGAGAAACGATGCTCAGACCGCACCTCCCCCGCGCCCCCTTCAGGGCACTCATCGCCACCGCGTGTTGCGCCGTGCTCGGCGGGGGTCTGCTCGCCGGCGCGGGCACCGCAGCCGCGGGCCCCGACACCGGCTCCGCCAAGGCCGCGAGCTCCGAGGCAGCCGCCGGTTCCAAGGTCGTCGGATACTTCACGGAGTGGGGTGTCTACGACCGGAACTACCACGTCAAGAACATCGAGACGTCCGGCTCGGCCGACAAGCTCACGCACATCAACTACGCCTTCGGCAACGTCCAGGGCGGCAAGTGCACGGCCGGCGACGCCTACGCGGCGACCGACAAGGCGTACACCGCCGACCAGTCCGTGGACGGCGTCGCCGACACCTGGGACCAGGACCTGCGCGGCAACTTCAACCAGCTGCGCAAGCTCAAGAAGCTCCACCCGGACCTGAAGGTCCTGTGGTCCTTCGGCGGCTGGACCTGGTCCGGCGGCTTCACCGAGGCCGCCAAGAACCCGGCCGCCTTCGCCCAGTCCTGCTACGACCTGGTCGAGAACTCCAAGTGGGCCGACGTCTTCGACGGCATCGACATCGACTGGGAGTACCCCAACGCCTGCGGCCTGACCTGCGACACCAGCGGGCGCGCGGCCTACAAGGACCTGATGTCCGCGGTGCGCTCGAAGTTCGGCGCCGGCAACCTCGTCACCTCGGCCATCCCGGCCGACGCCGAGGAGGGCGGCAAGATCGATGCCGCCGACTACGCGGGGGCCGCCCAGTACGTCGACTGGTACAACCCGATGACGTACGACTACTTCGGCGCGTGGGACGCGAAGGGCCCGACCGCCCCGCACTCACCGCTGAAGGCGTACGAAGGCGCGCCGAAGGCGACCTGGAACACCGACTCCACGATCAAGAAGCTCCAGGGTCTCGGCGTTCCGTCCGACAAGCTGCTCCTCGGTATCGGCTTCTACGGCCGCGGCTGGACGGGTGTCACGCAGAAGGAGCCCGGCGGCACCGCCACCGGGGCCGCCGCGGGCAAGTACGAGGCGGGCATCGACGACTACAAGGAACTGAAGACCAAGTGCCCGGCCAACGGCACGGTCGGCGGGACCGCGTACGCGCACTGCGGGAACGACTGGTGGAGCTACGACACCCCGGCGACCATCGCGGGGAAGATGGACTACAAGAACCGGGCCGGTCTGGGCGGCACCTTCTTCTGGGAGCTCAGCGGCGACACGGCGGACGGCGAACTGATCAAAGCGATCAACTGATCAAGGCCATCAACTGATCCACCGTACGCGGGCGTTGGGGCGGGTGCCGGACGGCTCCCGCCCCTTCCTCATGGCCGCGGCGGGGCCGGGAAGGCCGGCTCGAACTCCTCGATGACGCGCAAGGTGTCGCCCAGCGTCCGCACGAGCAGGTCACAGACGGTCTCGCGTGTCAGACCCCGCTGCCCGATCCAGTCGAGCGTGACGCCCTCGACGCTGCACAGCCAGCCGAGCAGCGCCGTGCGCGCCAGCTCCGGGATGTCGCGGCGGCCGTACGCCCCGTCGGCGATCGCCCCGATCAAGGCCTCGCGCACGCCGTCGCGTATGGCGTGCACCTCGGCGTCGAAGCCGACGCCGCCGCTGATGATGGTGCGGTACGCCGCCTGATGGTGTTCGGCGTAGCGGAGATAGCCGTCGATGGTGCCGCGCACACGCTCCGCGGGCGGCAGGTCGTCGTGGCGCCCGGCGCGCGCGACCAGTTCCGCGACCGAGTCCTCGATGATCGCGAGGTAGTAGCCGCGCTTGGACTTGAAGTAGTAATAGATCAACCCCTTGGCGACGCTCGCCTGCTTGGCGATGTCATCCATCGACAGGGCGTCGTACGACGTGTCGGCGAACAACTTCCGCCCGATGGTGATGAGTTCGGCGCGGCGCGCCACGGATCGGTCGGTGCCGCGCGCCTGCGGACGCGTGTCCACCGGACGTTCGGCGCCGCGCTGTTGACTATTATTCAATTTCGGCCCTAGTCTCCAACTGCCTCGGGTATGCGCAGTATGGCAGAAGCACGCCACCTGCCGGTTCTGCGTCCGAAGGCGCTCTCTCACGCACTCCCCCTACGCACGTGGACGACGTACGGGAGGAAGACTCATGAGCGCAGCGCGTACCCCTTTGCGCGAGGGCAGAACCTCCTGGAAGAAGACGGCCGTCGTGGCCCTGCCGGCCGTCCTGGCCGTCGGTGCGATGGCCTCCGTGATGGCCGAGGGGGCGCTCGCCGCCTCCTTCGCCGTCTCGGGCACCAGCTTCCAGGTGTCATCGGGCAAACTCACCAGCAAGGGCCTGTCCTCCTACGTACAGACCGACCGGGACATCGACGGCAAGGGGCACCCGGTGGCGCTCCTCGGGATCGGTGACGCCACTCTGTCCGACATCTGCCAGGCCGCCGAGGTCAAGACCCCGGTGGGCACCGTGGTGTTCAAGCTGACCGCGGGCGGCCCGGCGGGCGAGGTCACCGCGAGCAATCTCATCATCGACGGCGAGGACCTGGAGGGCGACGCCCGCTTCGGCACGGCCGAGATCGGCCGGGACGCGTCGAGCCTCGACGAGGTGTCCGGGATCCAGGGCGAGAAGGGGAAGTTCGGGCTGCAGGCCGGGGACATCACCGTCTCCGGGGTGAAGTCCCACGCCTGGTCGGCGACCGGCGGGAACTTCCGGCTCAAGGGCATGAAGCTCGACGTCAGCATCGGCGGCAAGAAGTGCTTCTGACCGGCGGCCGGAGGGCCGGTGTCAGAGCGTGGGGCAGAGACGGCGGCGGCTGGCTCGACGAACGCCTGCCGCTGCGGGAACCACGCCGGGTGCTGCGCGGATGGCGGCGCACCCGGCCCTTCTGGGGCGGCCTGCTGCTCGTCCTGGGCGGCGCCGAGCTGCTCCTCGTGCCGTTGTCGCCGCTGACTGTCCTGGTCAGCCTGGGGCTCGGCGGGCTCGCCGCGATCGGCATCGGGCTCGCCCTGATCGCCGCCGGGATCTTCCTGTGGCTGCTGCCGCACGCCCACCACTACGTGAGCGTCAACGCCCTGATCCTGTCCGTGCTTTCGTTCGCGGCCACGAATCTCGGCGGGTTCCTGGTGGGCATGGTGCTCGGCATCATCGGCAGCGCGATGGGCTTCGGCTGGACGCCGGTGCCCGAGGGCGCCGAAGAGGACGCCGAGCGGCCGAAGGTGCGGGACGGGCAGGGCACGCGGACGCTCGGCGTGCTGCTTCCGGTGGTCATCGTCGGGGCGACGCTGTGGGGCGGGACTCCGGCGAGGGCCGCCCCCGCCGACGCGATCGTGGCGGCGCGGACTCCGCCGACGGTCACCACCACGCTGTTCTCGCCGCAGGGCTTCACCCTGGCCGGTGTGCGTGAGATCCCCACGGCCGACGGGCCGTTGAAGGTCATGGTGCTGCGGATGAAGGCGGCCTCGCTCACCGACTACCGGCTGAAGACGCGTGACGGCAGCAAGGAACTCGCCCTGGGCGCCGACACCTTGGACCTCAGCGGCTCCGTCACGCTCTATCTGACCAAGTTCAAGGGCTGCCTGGAGGGGCTGCTCTGCATCACCTTCACGCCCGACAAACTGCCGGTGCCGCCCGTCGTGCCGCCGTTCGTCTTCATGACCGACGTACAGGCCGAACAGGCCCTGGTCACCTCGGACCTGATCGTCGCCGGCGGACTCACCCTGAAGGCGTCGGCATGATCCAGATTCAGGCGGCCCTCTTCTGGGCGTACGCGATCGGGGCGACCTTCGCGCTCTCCGCGGGGCGGCAGCTCCAGGTGTGGGAGCGGATCAACGCGGGCGAGGGGCCGCGGACGCGCAGCCGCGCCGCCAATCCGTATCTGGCGCTCACCGCGCTCTTCGCGGCGGTCCTGCTGGTACCGACGGGGCTTTTCCTGCTCTGGCAGAACCCCGCGTGGACGACGATGCACGTCGCGCACGGGCACGACGGCGTGTGGGCGGGGTTCGTGCTCTTCTACGCGGGCGGGATACCCGTCGCCGCCATCATCGGGTTCCTGGTGGCGCAGGGGTTCGTCCTGGTGGGGGCGGGCTACTGGGCGTATCTCCAGTGCGTGGGCGGGTACTTCCTGCTCTTCGGGACGCTGGTCCACGGCTGGGACGGCAGGGGGTACGAGCGGTTCTTCTCCGCCGAGGCACGGGACTTCGCCGGCTGGCGGCAGGACAGCGTGGTCAACCACGTACTGGATTTCCTGACGTCCGGGACGTTCCTCGCGCTGCTGATCTTCGGCGCGGCCGTGATCGGCACGATGATCCTGACGGAGATCGGCTGGCTGATGGAGGGCTGGTCGCTGCCCGGCGCGGACGAGGACCGCAAAGTGCACCGGTTCCTGGCGATCGCCATCGCGGCGGCCGGGGTCTACGGCCTGCCGTTCGCCGGCGCGCTCGTCGCGAGTGTCCTCGCCCGCCTGCTCGGCGGGTGGATCGGCCTGCCGCTCTTCGCGGTGATCGCGGGGTTCACGCTGCTGTCGCGGCGCTCACCCGTGCGCTGGCTCTACGGCCTGGTGGGTGTTCCGCACCGGCACTGGCGGGCGGATCTCGATCCCGGTCCGGAGCGCCCAGGTCACGAGACCGGGGTCACAGCAGACCGGTCTGCGTGACGAGCATCGCGAGGACGACGACGAGCGTCCAGCCGAGGACGTGCTCGAGCACCTTCGGGCCGTCTTCCTCGGGGCCGCCGGTGCGCGTGGTCGCCCGGGGCTGTGCGGTGGCAGTGGCTGTGGCAGCGGTCATGGCATCACTCGATACGTATGCGTCACGCCCTGGGGCGTGACGTCCGGCAGCGGACTCCCCCCACTGACCCGTCCACCTTGCCATCGGATCCGGCCTTCTCGGGCGAGAGCTTGGTCACTCATGCGTCGCATCCCGTACAACTCGGGCTGCCGGATATGCGTCTCACTACGCGTGGTGGGGCACACCCCCAGGCGCATCCCCACCGCCTCGTCAGCGCAGCCTTCCGACCGAAAGGTTCTCGATGAGCACGTACCGGACGCCTCGCCGCAGAGCGCGGCTCGCCCTCGCGGCCGCCGTCACCGTGACGGCGGCTCTCACCGGCACGGTGTCGCAGGCCGCGCCGTCCGCGACCGGCACACCCACGCCCGGCGCGCCCGGCCTGGGCGACCCGATGTTCCCGCTGGACGGGAACGGCGGCTACCGGGTCGACCGCTACACCCTGGACTTCGACTGGCAGGCCCCGAAGACGCCGTTCGAGGCGACGGCGACGATCAAGGCCACCGCCACCCAGTCGCTCTCCCGCTTCAACCTGGACTTCGGGGGCAACACCCTGCACGGGGTGAAGATCGACGGCTCGGCCGCGGGCACGTCCCGCGCCGGGGACGAGCTGACGGTCACGCCCAAGTCCCCGATCGCGAAGGGCCGTACGTTCACCGCCAAGGTCACGTACACCGCCGACCCGACGCAGACGCGGCACCGTGACGACGCCATCGAGGACTACGGCTGGATACCCACCGCCGACGGCACGGTGGTCTATCCCCAGCCGAACGGCGCACGGCTGATCTTCCCGGCCAACGACCACCCCAGCCAGCGGGCGCCGATCACCTTCCGCATCACCACGCCCAAGGACCTGACGGCGGTGGCGAACGGCAAGCTGGTCGACAAGGCCGAGCGTCCCGGTGACCGGGTGCGCTGGACGTACGACTCCGAGCAGCCGCTGTCCACGCAGCTGGTGCAGATGGCGATCGGCAAGTTCAAGCTGGTCGACGGCGAGGGCCCGGGCGGGCTCCCGCTGCGGGACGTGGTCCCGGACGCGCTCGTCGAGCCGACCGCGGAGTACCGGAAGCTCACCCCGGACCACCTGGCCTGGCTCCAGGAGAAGCTCGGCCCCTACCCCTTCAACCGCTACGGCCTCCTGGTCGGCGACACGGATCTGGGCGTCGCGCTGGAGACCCAGACGCTCTCCCTCATCCCGAAGGCCGACCTCCTGGGCACGAAGGTCGACGCCGAGCGGAACATGGTGCACGAGCTGACCCACCAGTGGTTCGGCGACAGCGTGGCCCTGAAGAGCTGGTCCGACCTGTGGGTCAGCGAGGGGCATGCCCGCTTCTACGAGCGGATGTACTCCGAGGAGCACGGCGGCGACAGCTTCGAGGCCGCCATGAAGACGGCGTACGCGGCGCACGACCAGTGGCGCAAGGACTACGGCGCCCCCGCGGAGCCCACGGAGCCGAACCTCTTCAAGCGCATGCGGTACGACGGCTCGGCCCTCGTCCTGTACGCCCTGCGGGAACAGGTCGGCAACGCGACGTTCGAGAAGATCGAGCGGGCGTGGGTGAGCGGCTTCCGCGGAAAGACCGCGAGCACCCAGCAGTACATCGACCTGGCGTCGAAGGTCGCCGGGCAGGACCTGGAGGGCTTCCTGCACCCGTGGCTGTACGGCTCGAAGACACCGCCCATGCCGGGGCACCCGGACTGGGTGGTGACTCCGCCCCAGGGCTGAGGCCCGTGACCACCGGAGTCCGTCGTCTGGCGGCGGCGTTCGTGTGAAGAACGCCGTCGGGCGCTTGTGCGACGGCATCCGCCCGTGATCCGGGGTTACGTTGGGCGCCCGTCGAGCTGGGAGGTCTCATGTCCGACCACGAGCAGGAGCACGAGCGGCAGCGAACCGAGTTGCTGGGCACGGAGATGCGCGAGGCGACACTGCCCGACGGCACGCGGGCGGTGATCGTCGTGAAGGCCGGCACACCCCAGGCCGAGGTCGACGAACAGGCGTCCAGAATGCGCCGGAGCACACCCGAGGCGAAGTAGCCCGGCCCCGATGACGGCCCCTCCCGCAGGCGCGGGAGGGGCCGTCATGGTGTTGTCAGCAGCCCCCAATAGGTCAGGCCCATGGCTCAGGCCCACATTCTCCTTGGCTAATGATCGGACCCGGCTCGTCGGTTACGATCCCCGGGAGCTTCGCTTGGACCGGGGCGGATTGTGTGGGTGATCCACCTCCGCTCCCGCGGCCACGGCGTGACTCGCGTATTGCCCGAGAGTGCCCTGGTCAGCACCGCTCAGTGGAACCAGGTCATGAACTGAACATGCTCTGCGGCCTGCCGCGTACAGCAGTCAGGCCACGGGAGGGAGAGCCGTGTCCGGTAGCGACCTCACGGTCGACTACGAGTTCTTGAGTAGTTGCGAACGCCAACTCGGCAACCTGCGCTTGACGTTCAAGAACATCGAGAACCGCCGTGACGACATGGAGAAGCACTGGGGCGCCGGGAACATCGCGGGCGCCATGGGCGATTTCGTCGACAACTGGGACGACTACCGCACCAGGCTCATCGAAGGCCTGGAATCGACCGGCAAGCTCGTCGCGGAGACGAAGAAGTCGTTCGAGGCCCTGGACGACGAACTCGCCAAGCAGAGCAAGGGGAAGGGCAAAGGCGAGGGGAAGGGCAAGTGACCACCGCGGCATCGAAGCGCCGCCCCGTCGACTGGGCCCCACTGTGCGCGACCGACCCCGTTCCCGGCGATCCGGAGGAGATCCGGGCAGAGGTCCGGCACATGGTCTCGGTCGCCGAGAAGCTGCGCACGCAGGCGAAGAACCTCAAGGCCATCTCGGACGAGGAGAGGCTCAAGGGAAAGTACGTCCAACGCCTGCGCGAGGACTCCGGCACGCTGGAGAAGCACATGCGGGAGGTGGCCTCCCGGTACGAGCGGGTCCACGGACACCTCACCAAGTGGGCGAACAAGCTGGAGGACCACCAGGACGACGCCGACCGGATTCTGCGCGAGGCCAAGGAGAAGCACGCGGAGGTCGAGCGGGAGAAGGCCAAGGACGCCGAGAAGACGGACGAGGACAAGAAGCCGAACCCGCCGGCGAGCGACGGGCCCACTGACGACCCGCTGCAGACGTACAGGAGCCGGCTGGACGCCGTCACGGGGAACCGCGACACCGACGCCAGCACCTATGCGGGCAAGATCAACGATGAGATCGACGACGTCATCGAGGACTCGTGGTGGGACGACGTCAAGGGCTGGGCCCATGACTACGCGGACGAGATCAAGGCTTTCATCGATGTTCTTGGCTGGGTGGCGACGGCGGCAGGCTTCCTGGCACTCGCCATTCCCGGTCTGAACTTGCTCGTCCTGGGCATCGCGGCGCTCACGATCGGACTCAGACTCCTCTTGGTGGCATCCGGAGACGCCACCTGGACGGATGTCATCTTCGACGTCGTGGGCGGACTGCTCGTCGTGGGCGGCCTCGGGGCCGCAGCGAAGCTCGCCAGCGGCGCCAAGGCCACCGTGGGCGCTGCTCAGGCCGCCCGGACCGCCGGCCTGAGCAGAGGACTCAGCGGCGTCAAGGGCGTCATGGACGACATGGGCCGGATGATGACCAAACTGCCGGAAGGCCAGGGGCGCCAGGCCCTCGGTGGGGCCAGAAACGCCATGCGCAAGTCCATTTCCCAGAACGTCGGTCTGGTTGCCAAGGGGCCGCTGAGGGTCAGCCCGCTGTCGACGCTGGTGCACCTCGGCGACAAGGAGATGGCCGGCATGGCGAAGATGTTGCAGGCGAACAAGGCCACCTTCCCGGAGGCCGCGGGGGCCGCCGCGGACAAGGCGTACAAGTCCTACCAGGCGGGGCTCGGCATCGCCTGGACCGGCATGGGGATGGACGTCGCGGACAAGGCATTGGGCAAGAGCGACCTGACAACCTTGACCGAAGAGAAGTTCGGAAGCGGCGAGAAGCCGTACAACGCGGCGTACTCGGACTGGAAGGACAACACCCTGAAGCCCGCCCCCGACACCCACTGGTAGCGATACGGATTCCTGGAGCGACGTATCCCCCGGCCCGTCCGCACCGCACCCCTGAGGAATGACCATGGACCTGTACTCGGCGCAACGCATTGCCGAGGCCGAAGCCGGCCGCACCGGTCTCGGCACCGGCCCCAACCGACGGCTCCGGCTGACCCTGTTCATCGGTATGCCGCTGTTCCTGCCGGTGTTGGGGATCATGATCCTGGTGCCGAAGTCCCTGGCGAACGACGTCCTTTACGTCTATGAGGCCGGGATCGTCGGCTGTCTCCTTCACTATGTGTGGGTCTTCGTGAAGTTCCCCCGGTACGCAGGCCGTCCGCCCTACCTCACCCGGGATCTCGCCATGGGCGGCGGCTTCTTCCTGCCCTCGCTGTTCTTCGGTTTCTGGCCGGGCATGATCGCCGCTCCGGTCTGGGCGCTCTTCGTTGGCGTCGCCTTTGGCGTGGAAGCGATGCGGGGGCGCCATGAGCAGCGCTGAGCACCGCCGGGCCCCGACCGGCTTCAACCTGGTGCCGCCGCCCGGCTGGGACGCGATTCCACTGGACACGGGCACCCAGGAAGCGATGGACCGTATCGTCCGCAAGGCCGTCGCTCAACTGCCTGTGGGCTTTCCCAAGGACGACATCCCGAAGGCCCGGCTGAAGCTCACCCAGGAGATGAAGAAGGTCGTCCGCCGGGCCAGTGCCAAGGGCGGGATGACTCTCTATCTCCCCACCGAACGCCTCCACGGCGTCGCGCTGCCCGTCTCGATCGTCGCCTCCGAACCGATCGAGATCCCGCGGGTCAGGCCCGAGAGCGGCCCGGAAGCGGTCCTGCTCGCGCTCGCCTCCGAGACTCCCGGAGCCCAGATGCGGGAGCTCGACGACACCGCGGCCCTGCGGTCGGAGCGGGATGTCCCCGCCGACGCCGCCCAGGGCGTCGACGTGGCTCACCGCCAGGTCGAGTACTTCGTGCCGATCCCGGACAGCGCCCCCGACCAGTACCTCGCCTTCTCCTTCAGTGCCCTGATCGCGCCCGGCTCGGACCCCGCCTTCTACGACACCCTCGTGGAGCTGTTCGACGCCGTCATGAGCACCTTCCGCTGGAGCTATGCCTGAAGGCTCCCTTCTGCCGCGCCCCCGACGAAAGAGACCCCTCATGTCCGAAGGCACCCTGTGGAGCACCGACCTCGGCGCCCCGCTCCACATCGATACGGATGCCAACCCAGGCCTCTGGGGCTATCTGCACCTGCAGATCGACAAGAAGACCTTCAAGGAATGGCTCGACCTGCACTTGACCGGCCTGGCCGCCGTCCACAACGTCGAACTCACCCGCAAGCTCCGCAAATTCCACAAGGTCTTCTACGAGCAGACGCTGACGACACTCCGGGACAAGCTCAAGGCCGACGAGGCGTTCATCTACCACCCCGTTCCGCTGACCAGCATGCCGCTGGTGGTGCACGCCACCCGCATCCACTGCGAGGCCCCCGACGCGGCCTCCTGTGAGGGGCTCACCGCGCCCACCGTGCCGCACCCGGACATCCCCGAGTGGCAGCAGCGATCCGGCAGCATTGCCTTCGCCTCGCCGTATCTGGGCGAGGACGGGGTCCGGGTCACCCGTTCCTACCCCGCGGACAGCACCATCATGATGACCTCGGTGACGTACCACTGGCACACCCCTCCCGGCCTCCCCGACGTCTCCCTCCGCGGGCACCACGACGATCCGGAAGTGATCGCCGCGGCCCTGGAGCCCCTGGACGACTTCGCGCGGACGCTCCGGCTTCCTGGGACGGCTCGATAGCGGCTCAATGGCAGCACGCACGAAGGCCCCCTCCCCACGCGTGGGGAGGGGGCCTTCGTGCGTGCTGCCTCAGTGGATCCCCACGCCCGCCAGCGCCGCCTTCTGCTTCGCGGAGAGCTTTGTCGGGAAGTACAGGTAACAGACGCCTCCCGTGCCGGAGACGACCTTGCCCGTGGAGTTGTAGCGCTTCGTGCGGAGCCAGATGTTCTCCCACTCGCGCCGCTTGTAGACCCGGCGCACCGCCTCATTGGTCGGTGAGGCGGGGTCGTTGGCGATCACGTCGCCCGTCGACGTGAAGCCGATCACCGTCATCAGATGGCCCGCCGTGCCGTAACCGGCACCCGTCAGCTCCTCCTTGAGGAACGACTGGGACGTTATGGCCGGGATGCCCGCGGCGATCAGCGACTCCAGCTCGGTGAGCGAGGCGAGACGGGTGACGACGCCCTGCATGTCCTTGTACGTCGACGCGTAGGCCGCGTTGAAGGGCCAGTTGCCGCAGCCCGCGTACTGGTAGTCGAAGGTGTACCGGGCCGCGTGGCACACCTGCGGGTCGGCGTAGGAAGGGTCGACCCAGGCGAGGTCGGCCTCGGTCGGCCCGCGGCCCCAGAACTCGATGATCATCTGCGAGGAGGTGGGGCTGCACCAGGCCTCGCCCCCGTTGTCGTACTCCGGATACTGGCCCGCGTGGATCTCCTGCGAGTAGCGCGGGACCTTCAGCTCCTTGGTGAGGCCCGGCCTGGACGCGGGGACGGTGAAGCGGTCGGGGACGGCGGACGCCATCGCGCCGAGCCGCCACACCGTGGGGGTCTCCGTGGCGCCCGGCTTGCGGTACAGGGTCAGACGCAGCTTGTACGACGTGAGGCGCAGGCCCGTCGTCGTGTCGTCGATGGAGAAGGTGTCCGTCCAGATGCTCGACTTTCCGTCGCTCTGGTCGTCGAGCGACGTACGGCGGATGTCCTTCTCCTTGTCGTCGCCCGAGGTCCAGCGGCCGAGGACGTACCAAGGAGTCTTCTTCTTGTCCGAATACGTTCCCTGGAGCTCGACCTGGAGCCACGTGCCGGTGGGCGTGCGGGCGTTCCAGGAGGCGACGACCTCCGTCGCGGGGACGTCCGGACGGTGCACGGGCGAGGTCCACCGGGCGTACTCCCAGGTGGCGGTCTTGCCGGTGTGCGGATCGGCGTAGTCGATGCGGCCTGCCGCCTCGGCGATCTGCACGCCGGGACGGGATCCGGCCACGGCACGGGTGCCGTCGGCGGTGCCGGCGCTCCAGTCCGCGTGCGAGGTCCAGAAGCGGTTGCTCACCGGGCGCTTCGCGCGCGGAGCGGCGCCGGGGCCGCCCGATGCGAGCGCCGGGCCCGCGGTGGCGGCAAGCGCCGCCACGGCCGCGGCGGCGGTGAGGACGGTTCTGCGGGACATGTCATCAGCTCGGTCCATGGCGGGACCCCCAGTCGACGTGGGTTCCGGAGGGTTCCGGAAGGGGCAGGTCAGGTGCAGGGCGGTAGGCCAACTATGGCCGCTCCACGCCGACTTCTGCCAGCGCTTCGACCACCACCGTGTCCGCCAATATTGGCCTCGACCACTGGCGTGAGCTGCGACGGCGCGCGGAGCGGGGGATTGAGCACCCGTACGCTTGAGGCGATGACCGCACACGCCACTCCCCTGTCCCGCGTCGCGGCGGAGCTGCGGCGCCTGCCGACCTCCTGCGGCCCCGTCCGCCTCGTGGCGGTCGACGGGCACGCGGGCTCCGGCAAGTCGACCTTCGCCGACCGCCTCGCCGGCGCCCTGGGCGGTGCGCCCGTCCTGCGCCTCGACGACATCGCGAGCCACGACGCGCTGTTCGACTGGACGGAGCGGCTGCGGCGGCAGGTCATCGTGCCGCTCTCACGGGGCGAGAGCGCGCACTACGAGACGTACGACTGGCATGCGCGCCGGTTCGGCCCCCAGTGCCGCACCCTGCCGCCCGCGCCCGTGGTCCTCGTCGAGGGGGTGGGCGCGGGCCGCCGGGCGCTGCGCCCGTTCCTGGCGCGGCTGCTGTGGATGGAGCTGCCCCAGGGCGAGGCTTGGGTCAGGGGGCGCCACCGGGACGGTGCGGTCCAGAGCGACTTCTGGGACGGCTGGGAACCCGCGGAGCGCCGGCACTTCGCGGAAGACCCTTCGCGCCCCTTTGCCCAGTCTTTGGTGCGACAGTGGCGTGAGGGTTATGAGGTGCTTCAGGGACCCAATGGGGCGGCTGCGCAGAGCCAAACCGTCACGCAGGGTGACGGACCGTCGGCGGTCCGCTGAACCTCGCAAAGAGCGCTCCCAGAAGTTCGCGCCAGTTTTCATGAGTGCCTCAACTCGGCTTGACCGAGGGCCCTTACAGGACTTACGTTCTGAATGTGCGGCCTTTCGAGGTCGCCCGCAGACGCGAAGCCCCCGGTTGTTCCCCCGTGATCGGGGGCTTCGTTCTGCCTCCCGACCTCGCATTTCGGACGCTGCGAGCCGTCATTCACTCACCCTGGGTGACGATGCCGTCCCCTTCACCTGCTCGATCCGGCGCTGCGGCACCCTACGGCCGAGTGCTCCCCCGCAGGTACGATGCCTTTCGGTGCGACTTACGGACGGCTGCTCGGCGCACCGCTTCAACGTCCGTCCGCAGCACGGCGGTTCAGCGAAGTTGCCGACGGGCACCGGTCCGGCGGTACACAAACGGGGGCACGGTTTGTGGGGGACGTGATGGACTTCGACGCGGTGGGCTCACCCGCCCCGGCCGACCTCGCCTGGCTGAGGGGCGTCGACGCCTACACGATGGGCGCCTATCCGCAGGCGGAGGAGGAGTTCCGGGCCGCGGTCCGGATGGATCCGGGGATGGCCGACGGCTGGCTTGGACTGCACGCGCTGCGCATCGACACGACGACGGCGCTCCTGCGGATGTTCCAGCACCGGGACAGGTTCGGGGAACAGCGCACCCGGCACGGGCGCACGCTCAATTCCTGGTACTGGCTCGGCTGGTGGGTGCAGCCGGTCCTGGAGAGCACGCGCGACCTGCTGCTCGCGCACGCCTCGCACTGGCTCGACGGCCGTCATGTCCCGGAGCTCGACCGGGCGTTGGCGGGGCTGCCGCCGGTCGACGCGGATCCGCAGGTGCGGTTCCTGCACGCCTGCCGGTCCTATCTGGTCAAGGACTGGGAACAGTTGGTCCGGCACACGGACTCACTGATCGACGACGCGATGCTGGGCATCGAGGCGGGTCTCTTCGGAGGCATGGCCCGCGTACGCCTGGAGATGTACGGCCAGGCCGAGCCGCTCCTGTCCTCCGCCCTGATGCGGTGCCGCAGCGAGCAGCCGCAGCGCAAGGAGCTGCGCTACTGGCTGGCCCGCGCGCACGAGGGCACGGGCCGTTCCGCGGCGGCCCTGCCCCTCTACCGCGCGGTGCACCGGGTGGACCCCTCCTTCATGGACACCTCCGCGCGGCTGGCGGCGATCTCCGAGGGCGACGGGTACGACGAGGTCACCGACCTGGCGGCGATCGCCCTGGCCGGCTTCGGGCAGGACGCGATGGACGGCCCCGACGGGATCGATCCGCTCTTCGGCACGGAGGGCCGCGACCTGAAGGTCACCGAGCCGGAGCTGCCGTCCACCGGCGGCCCCTCCGAGACCGACTCGGTGCGCGAGAAGGCCGTGATCCCCATCCAGCCGGGACTGCCGCAGCTGCCGCCGGGGCCGACCGACCCCGCCCTCCTGGAGGCCGCGCTCGCCGAACTGGAGGGGATGGTCGGCCTCGAACCGGTCAAGCGGCAGGTCAAGGCCCTCTCCGCGCAGTTGAACATGGCGCGCCTGCGTGCCGCGCAGGGGCTGCCCGTGCAGCCGCCGAAACGACACTTCGTTTTCTCCGGCCCCTCTGGCACCGGCAAGACCACCGTGGCGCGCATCCTGGGGCGCGCGTTCTATGCGCTCGGCCTGCTCGGCGGCGACCACCTGGTGGAGGCGCAGCGGGCCGACCTGGTCGGCGAATATCTGGGCCAGACCGCCGTGAAGGCCAACGAACTGATCGACTCGGCGATCGGCGGCGTCCTCTTCGTGGACGAGGCGTACTCCCTGTCCAACACGGGGTACGGCAAGGGCGACGCGTACGGCGACGAGGCCCTCCAGGTCCTGCTCAAGCGCGCCGAGGACAACCGCGACCACCTGGTCGTGATCCTCGCGGGCTACCCCGAGGGCATGGACCGCCTCCTCGCCGCCAACCCCGGCCTTTCGTCCCGCTTCACGACCCGCGTGGACTTCCCCTCGTACCGCCCCCTGGAGCTCACCTCCATCGGAGAGGTCCTGGCCGCCGACAACGGCGACGTCTGGGACGAGGAGGCGCTCGACGAGCTGCGCTCCATCAGCGGGCACGTCGTCGACCAGTCCTGGATCGACGAGCTCGGCAACGGCCGCTTCCTGCGCACCCTCTACGAGAAGAGCTGCGCCTACCGTGACCTGCGGCTCTCCGGCTATCCCGGCCAGCCGAACCGCGACGACCTGTCGACCCTGCGGCTGCCGGACCTGATGCAGGCGTACGGAGAGGTGCTCTCGGGGCGAGGGCCGCAGAACCCGCCGGGTATCTGACACCCGGGGCCCGCGGCCCTCGCCCCGCCGGGTCACACCAGGGCGCCGTCCTTCGCCGCCCGGGCCGTCTCCTGGGGCCTGCGGGGCACGGCGACCCGGTGCGCGGGGTCACGGACCTCGCCGACCAGGAGCTCCAGTACGTCCTCCAGGGCGACCAGGCCGAGCACCTTGCCCGAGGCGTCGGCGACCTGCGCCAGGTGCGTCGCGGCGCGGCGCATCACCGTCAGGGCGTCGTCCAGCGGGAGTTCGGCGCGCAGCGTCGTCATCGGGCGCCAGACCTGCTGCGGCACCGCGCGGTCCGTCCCGGCTCCCTCGGTGAGATCGAGTACGTCCTTCACGTGGAGGTAGCCCATGAAGGCGCCGTTCTCCGCGCAGACCGGGAAGCGGGA
The DNA here is from genome assembly GCF_041435335.1 of Streptomyces sp. NBC_01283. Classification (NCBI taxonomy): domain Bacteria; kingdom Bacillati; phylum Actinomycetota; class Actinomycetes; order Kitasatosporales; family Streptomycetaceae; genus Streptomyces; species Streptomyces sp. NBC_01283. The sequence continues at coordinate 7,575,255 of NZ_CP108430.1, read as the reverse complement.
GTAGCCGGTGCGCCCGGTGAGCTCGATGACCTGGGCCGGCGTGACCCCGGCGCCCACGGTCACCAGTGAGGCCCGGTCGAGCAGGACGTCCGTCACCGGGCGCGAGCCCAGCTCCAGGGCGTCCTCCAGGCGCTCCTGCTCCTCGGGTTCGAGCAGTCCGGCCTGGCCCGAGTCGCCGACGAGCCGGTTGAGCTGCTCGCTGGTGAAGACGGCCTCGACCTCGTCCTTGGGCTCGACCCCGAAGAGCTTCAGGACGAGCCGCGCGCACGCCCCGAGTGCCACCGTGACCGGGCGGCAGAGGCGGGCGAAGGCGACGAGACCGGGGCTGAACCAGAGCGCGGTCTTCTCCGGGGCGGCCATCGCCAGGTTCTTCGGGACCATCTCGCCGACGACGAGGTGGAGGAAGACGACCACGGCGAGCGCGATGGCGTATCCGAGCGGGTGGATCGCCCCCTCGGGGATGTGCGCCGCCTCGAAGACGGGCTCCAGGAGGTGCGCGACGGTGGGCTCGGCGACCGCGCCGAGCGTCAACGAGCACATCGTGATGCCGAACTGGGCGGCCGCCATCATCTGCGGCAGGTGCTCCAGGCCGTAGAGGACCTGGCGGGCCCGCTTGCCGTCCAGCGGCTCGATCTGGCTGCGGCGCACGGAGACGAGCGCGAACTCGGCCCCCACGAAGAAGCCGTTGGCGAGGACGAGAAGAAGGGCGAACAGGAGTTGGAGCATGCTCATCGGGCGGCCTCCGCCACGGTCATGGTCTCTGTGGCTTCAGGGCCGTCAGTGGCTGCTGTGTCCTCTGGGTCCTCTGGGGCCCGTACGAGGCGTACGCGCTCGGCGCGGTAGTGGTCCACCTGCCGCACCGCGAGCCGCCAGCCCGGCAGCTCGGCACGGTCGCCCGGGGCGGGGATGCGGCCGAGCAGGTCGGCGACGAGCCCGGCCACGGTCTCGTACGGCCCCTCGGGGACGTCGAGTCCTATGCGCTGGAGCGTGTCGACGCGGCAGCCGCCGTCGGCGTCCCAGGCGGGGCGGCCGTCCTCGGCCGGTGCCACGGCGATCTCGGGCAGGTCGAGCAGGTCGTGCTCGTCCCTGACCTCGCCGACGAGCTCCTCGACGATGTCCTCCAGGGTGACCACGCCGGCCGTGCCGCCGTACTCGTCGACGACGACGGCTATCGGCTGCTGGCTGCGCAGCTGCTCCAGGAGCTGCTGCACGGGCAGCGTCTCCGGGACCAGGAGCGGCGCCTGCGCGATCCGGCTCACGGGTGCCCGCAGGCGCTCGTGGGCCGGGACCGCGAGGGCGTCCTTGAGGTGCACCATGCCGACGATCTCGTCGATGCGCTCGCGGTACACGGGGAAACGCGAGAGCCCGGTGGCGCGGGTCAGGTTCACCACGTCCTCGGCGGTGGCCGACGTCTGCAGCGCGCTGACCTTCACGCGCGGGGTCATGACGTGCTGCGCGGTCAGCTCACCGAGGGACAGCGTGCGGACGAACAGGTCCGCCGTGTCCTGTTCGAGGGTGCCGGCCTGCGCCGAGTGCCGGGCGAGGGAGACCAGTTCACCGGGGGTGCGGGCCGAGGCCAGCTCGTCGGCGGGCTCGACGCCGAGCAGCCGTACGAGCCGGTTGGCGGTGGTGTTCAGGAGGGAGATCACGGGCCTGAAGAGGCGCGAGAAGACGTGCTGGGGGCCCGCGACGAACCGCGCGACCTGGAGCGGCTTGGACACCGCCCAGTTCTTCGGGACCAGCTCGCCGATCACCATCTGCACGGCGGACGCCAGGAGCATGCCGACGACCACGGAGACGCCCGGTACGGCGCCTTCCGGGAGGCCGGTCGCCGTGAAGGGGCCCGCGAGCAGATGCGCGAGGGCCGGTTCGGCGAGCATGCCGACGACGAGCGAGGTGATGGTGATGCCGAGCTGGGTGCCGGAGAGCTGGAAGGACAGCTCCTTGAGGGCGTCGACGACCGTACGGGCCCGTCGGTCGCCTTCGGCGGCGGCCTTCTCGGCGTCCGGGCGCTCCACGGTGACGAGCCCGAACTCGGCGGCCACGAAGAAGCCGTTGGCCAGGATCAGCAGGAATGCCGCCCCGAGAAGCAGCAGGGAAGTCGTCATGCCGCCGCCTCCCCGGAGTGTCCGGTCCCGGTATGTCGGGAGGGGGCGGCGCATGTACTACAGGACGAACCGTCCATCGCCGGAGGGAGTCACTCCTCGGATAGCAGGAGCCCCTGTGGACCGGGCGGGCCCGTCAGGGGCGGGGCGGCACACCATGCGTGCCCCGCCACCAGATTAATCAAGACCCGGCCCGAAGCGTCAGCCCTGCGGGGTGTGGGCGTCGGCGAGGGCACGCAGCGCGCGGGCGTCGCTGATGGCCCGCTGCTTGGCGATGCCCGGCTGGATGCCCATCGCGGGGAGGCTGGTGCCGTCACTGAGGTTGAGGAACACCCACGGGTCGCCGGGACGCAGGTTGACCTGAACGATCTCGGCCCAGGCCAGGTGCCTGCTGGTGGCGATGTTGACGACGGTCACGCCGGACTCGTCGGCGACGACCTTGGGCCTGCTCAGGAGCATCAGCACACCGAAGAGCAGCGCGCCGGTGAAGATGAAGCTGATCCGCTCCCCCGGGCTGAGCCCCGGGATGAGCAGGGAGATCACCGTGAGGACCACGAAGATCGCGGCACCCGCGGAGAGCAGGACGACCCGGGTCCGGCTCGGCCGGAAGGTGACGGGCAGGGCGGGAAGCTCGGACATGAGGCGGGATCTCCTGCCCGATCAGAGGCGGCAGGCGTGGATGGCCGTGGTCAGGATGGCCCGCGCCCCGATGGCGTACAGGTCGTCCATGATCCGCTGTGCTTCCTTGGCCGGGACCATGGAGCGGACGGCGACCCAGCCCTCGTTGTGCAGGGGCGAGATCGTCGGCGATTCGAGGCCCGGGGTGAGGGCCACGGCCTGCTCCAGGTGCTCGGCCCGGCAGTCGTAGTCCATCATCACGTACGCGCGGGCGACCAGGACGCCCTGCAGGCGGCGCAGGAACTGCTGCACCTTGGGGTCGTCGCTCTCGGCGCCGGTGCGCCGGATGACGACCGCCTCGGACCTCATGATCGGCTCGCCGAACACTTCGAGGCCCGCGTTGCGCAGCGAGGTGCCGGTCTCCACGACGTCCGCGATGACCTGGGCGACGCCCAGCTCGATGGCGGTCTCGACGGCGCCGTCCAGGTGGACGACGGAGGCGTCGATGCCGCTGTCCGCGAGGTGCTTCGCGACGATGCCCTCGTACGAGGTCGCGACGGTCTTGCCCGCGAGGTCCGCGATGGTGTTCGCCGTGCCCGGCTTCGCGGCGAAGCGGAAGGTGGAGCGAGCGAAGCCGAGCGGCAGGATCGTCTCGGCGTTCGCGCCGGAGTCGATCAGGAGGTCCTGACCGGTGATGCCGATGTCGAGCTTGCCGGCCGAGACATAGATCGCGATGTCCTTGGGCCGGAGGTAGAAGAACTCGACCTCGTTGTCCGGGTCGACCAGGACGAGTTCCTTGGACTCCTTGCGCTGCTGGTATCCGGCCTCATGGAGCATCGCCGACGCAGGTCCGGACAGTGAACCCTTGTTGGGGACGGCGATGCGCAGCATGAGGACGGATTCCTTTGCGTTGAAGGGAGTTGGGGACTGCGGGGTGTACGGCTCAGAGGTGGGCGTACACGTCGTCGAGGGAGATGCCGCGGGCGACCATCATCACCTGCACGTGGTAGAGGAGCTGGGAGATCTCCTCGGCCGTGGCTTCCTTGCCCTCGTGCTCGGCGGCCATCCAGACTTCGGCGGCCTCCTCGACGACCTTCTTGCCGATGGCATGGACGCCCTTGTCGACCAGCTCGGCGGTGCGCGACGTGGCGGGGTCGCCGTTGGCGGCCTTGTGCTGGAGCTCGGTGAAGAGCTCCTCGAAAGTCTTCTTGGACATGATGTCGCTTACTTTACGCGGCTCCTCGGCCCCGCTCACCGCCAGGGTTCGGAGATCGTACGCAGCGTGGTCGCGGTGGCCACGGCCGCCGTGACCGCTTCGTGGCCCTTGTCCTCGCGGGAGCCCTCGATGCCCGCCCTGTCCAGGGCCTGCTCCTCGGTGTCGCAGGTGAGGACGCCGAAGCCGATGGGCACGCCGGTGTCCACCGTGACCTGGGTCAGGCCCTGGGTGACGCCCTGGCACACGTACTCGAAGTGCGGGGTTCCGCCGCGGATGACGACGCCGAGCGCCACGATCGCGTCGTAGCCACGGCCCGCGAGGACCTTGGCGACGACCGGCAGCTCGAAGCTGCCGGGCACGCGCAGGACGGTCGGCTCGTCGATGCCGAGCTCGTGCAGGGCGCGCAGCGCGCCGTCGACGAGACCGTCCATGACCTTCTCGTGCCACTGGGCCGCGATCACCGCGACCCGCAGGTCTCCGCAGTTCTTCACGCTCAGTTCGGGTGCACCCTTGCCACTCACGCGCTTCTCCTGGTTCTCGGGGGGGTTCTCGTATGCCGGTACTTACTGGTTGCCACAGGCGGACACCTCGGGGGCGGTGTCCAGCCAGGGCAGGTCGTGGCCCATCCGGTCCCGCTTGGTGCGCAGGTACCGGAGGTTGTGCTCGCCCGCCTTGACCGCCATGGGCTCGCGCCCGGTGACCTTCAGGCCGTGCCGGATCACCGCGTCGGTCTTGTCGGGGTTGTTCGTCATCAGGCGCACGCTGCGGACGCCGAGGTCGTCCAGGATCCGGGCGCCCGCGCCATAGTCCCGGGCGTCGGCGGGCAGGCCGAGTTCCAGGTTGGCGTCCAGGGTGTCGCTGCCGCGCTCCTGGAGCTCGTAGGCGCGCAGCTTGGAGACCAGGCCGATGCCGCGCCCCTCGTGGCCGCGGAGGTAGACCACGATGCCGCGTCCCTCGTCCGTGATGCGCCGCATGGACGCCTCCAGCTGGGGGCCGCAGTCGCAGCGGAGGGAGTGGAAGACGTCGCCGGTCAGGCACTCGGAGTGGAGGCGGACGAGGACGTCGTCGCCCTCGCCGATCTCGCCGTGGACGAGGGCGACGTGCTCGACGCCGTCGACGGTGGAGCGGTAGCCGTACGCCGTGAAGTCGCCGAAGGCGGTGGGCAGGCGGACCTCGGCCTCGCGGCGGACCGTGGGCTCGGAGCTGCTGCGGTAGGCGATCAGGTCCTCGATGGAGATGATCGTCAGGCCGTGCTTGCGGGCGAACGGGATCAGTTCCGGCAGGCGCAGCATCGTGCCGTCCTCGCCGGCGATCTCGACGATCGCGCCGGCGGGGCGCAGGCCCGCGAGGCGGGCCAGGTCGACCGCGGCCTCGGTGTGGCCGTTGCGGACCAGGACGCCGCCGGACTTGGCGCGCAGCGGGAAGATGTGGCCGGGGCGCACGAAGTCGGTGGGCTCGTACGTGCCCGACGCGAGCATCTGGAGCGTGGTGGCGCGGTCGGCGGCCGAGATGCCGGTGGTGACGCCGTGCGCGCCGCTCGCGTCGACGGAGACGGTGAAGGCCGTCCGCATCGACTCGGTGTTGTGCTCGACCATCTGCGGGAGCTGGAGGCGGTCCAGCTCGTCGCCCTCCATGGGCGCGCAGATCAGGCCGCGGCACTCGCTCATCATGAAGGCGATGATCTCGGGGGTCGCCTTCTCGGCCGCGATGACGAGGTCGCCCTCGTTCTCGCGGTCCTCGTCGTCGACGACCACGACCGGCCGCCCGGCGGCGATGTCGCGGATGGCCGCCTCTACGGGGTCGAGGGCCAGGTCCGAGGCGTCTTCCTCGTGACCCGTGCTGTACCAAACAGGTGCCGCGGTCATGCCGGGGCTCCTTCCATGACGGGCTGCGAGGACTCCGAGGACACAGTGCGCGACCGCAGCCACCAGTCGCGCATGCCCCACAGGACGAGGGCGAGATAGATGACGTACACAAGACCGGAGAAGGCGAGGCCGCTGCTGAACGCGAGCGGTACGCCGACCACGTCGACCAGGAGCCAGGCGAACCAGAACTCGACCAGGCCGCGCGCCTGGGCGACCATCGCGGCGAGCGTGCCGACGAAGATGTAGGCGTCGGGCCAGGGGTTCCAGGACAGGTCGGGGACGGCGGCGAACAGGGCGCCGACCGCGAGGGTGCCGACGGCCGTGCCGCCGAGGAGCACCCCGCGCTCCTTCCAGGTGGCGAACCGGACGGCGATGGAGCCGTCCTGCGCCTGCTGCTTGCCGTTGGACCACAGCCGCCAGCCCCAGAGGGCGACGCCGATGACGAGCAGCTGCTTGCCGACGCCGCCGGAGAGGTGCGCGGACGCGTAGGCGCCGACGAGGATGACGCCGGACAGGAACTGGGCGGGCCAGGTCCATATGGAGCGCCGCCAGCCGAGGGCGAGGGCGATCAGGCCGACGGTGTTGCCCACCATGTCGGACCAGATCACGTGCTGCCCGAAGGCCGTGAAGGCTTCGGAGTTGAGCCAGTTCACTTCGTGGCCTCCTGAGCGGGAGCGGCGGCGGATGCGGGGAGGGCGCGGTCGCCGAGCATGCGCTCGACGTACTTCGCGATGACGTCCACCTCGAGGTTGACCGGGTCGCCGGGCTGCTTGATGCCGAGCGTGGTCAGGGCGAGGGTGGTGGGGATGAGGCTGATGGTGAAGTAGTCGGGCCCGGCGTCGACCACCGTCAGGCTGACGCCGTCGACGGTGATGGAGCCCTTCTCCACGACGTAGCGGGAGAGCTCGGCGGGGAGCGAGATCTTGACGATCTCCCAGTTCTCGGAAGGCTTGCGGTCGACGATCTCGCCGGTGCCGTCCACGTGCCCCTGCACGATGTGGCCGCCGAGGCGGTCGCCCACGGCGGTGGGCCGCTCCAGGTTGACCCGCGAGCCCGGGGCGAGCGCGCCCAGGCTGGATCGGTTCAGGGTCTCGGCCATCACGTCGGCGGTGAACTCGGCACCCTCGTGCTCCACGACCGTCAGACAGACGCCGTTGACCGCGATGGAGTCGCCGTGCTTCGCGCCGTCGGTGACGACGGGGCCACGGACGCGGAAGCGCGATGCGTCGTCCAGGTTCTCGACGGCGGTGATCTCGCCCAGCTCTTCGACGATTCCGGTGAACACTTCAGTGCTCCTTCGCTACGAGGGTCGCGGTGACGCGCAGATCGGGGCCGATGCGGACGGTCTCGCTCACGTCGAGCCGCAACGCTTCGGTGATGGTCGTGATTCCGCCGCCGGTGAGGGCGGCGGGGCCCGCGCCGAGCAGGACGGGGGCCACATAGGCGACGACGCGGTCGACGGCGCCCGCGGCGACGAAGGCTCCGGCGAGCGTCGGTCCGCCTTCGAGGAGGACGGAACGCACCCCGCGCGTGTGCAGCTCGGCGAGGAGGGCCGGGATGTCGAGGCCGCCGTCCGCGCGCGGCAGTCGCACCGTCTCGGCCTCGCTTTCCGCGGTGACGTTCTCGGCGACCGCGACGAGCGTGGGCGCCGCGTCGTCCAGGACGCGGGCGCCGGGCGTCACGGCCGTGCCGTTCGTGTCGACGACGACGCGCAGCGGCTGGACGGCGCCTTCGACGCCCCGCACGGCGAGGTGGGGGTCGTCGGCGCGCTGGGTGCCGGAGCCGACGACCACCGCGTCGCACTCGGCGCGCAGCCGGTGGACATCGGCGCGGGCCTCGGCGGAGGTGATCCAGCGGCTGGTTCCGTCGGCCGCCGCGATGCGGCCGTCGAGCGTGGCTGCGTACTTCCAGGTGACGTGCGGGCGGCCGAGGCGTACGGAGGTCAGCCAGGCGGCGTTGCCCGCCGCGGCCTCGTCCTCCAGGAGGCCCGCCTGTACGTCGACTCCGGCGGTGCGCAGTCGCTGCGCGCCCCCGGTCGCGGCGGGGTTCGGGTCGCCGACCGCGTAGACGACGCGGGCGATGCCGGCGTCGATGAGCGCCTGGGCGCAGGGGCCGGTGCGTCCGGTGTGGTTGCAGGGTTCGAGGGTGACCAGGGCGGTGGCGCCGCGGGCCTGTTCGCCGGCCGCGCACAGGGCGTGGACCTCGGCGTGCGGGCCGCCCGCCCGCTGGTGGTAGCCCTCGCCGACGGTCTCTCCGGAGGCGTCGACGATCACGCATCCGACGACCGGATTGGGGCTGGTGGAGCCGAGTCCGCGGGCGGCGAGCGTGATGGCGCGGCACATGGCGGCGCGCTCGTGTTCGTGCGCTGCTGCTGCGGATGCGGTGGCCACCGGGTCCTCCTGCCTCATGGGGCACGGACTCCGGGGCCTGTCGATGACGACAGAATGTACGGACTGCGACACCGGGAGCGTCGCCGGAAACGAGACCTCTCCCCGGGAAACCCGAAAAGACGGGTATCCCAAGAACAAGCCACTCGGCGACGAACACGAATGTCCGCCCGCCGCGCACTGCCTCCCATCCGGACTTTCACCGTCGGTCCAGGAATTTCACCTGGTCAACCGACCGCTGGAGGCGGCCGGGTCGCGGACTATAACCGCCGGTTCGGAATTACACCGACCCCGGAGTGCGCTGCTTTTGGTACGTGGCCAGTGTGCCACGCCTGATCGAGGCCCATACGGGCGAGCCCCTGTGGCCTGGGTCACAGCGGTCCGTGACGGGCCTCTGACCGGCGGTGACGAGGCCGCCATGGCTTCTTGCCGACCGCTGGGGGTCAGCGCACGGCACCGGCCCCTCCACCAGCACCAGCACCAGCACCGGCACCGGCACCGGCCTGGTGCCGCGGGCCGAACAGCTCGTCCTGTGCCGCGTCCCTGGCGGCGAGCAGTGCGCCCCGCAGCACGGCCGAGCCGCCGAGCGCGCTCGCGCGCACCTCCGTGCGCAGCGGTGACATCGCCGCGAGGCGTTCCTCGACGCGGGCGGCCAGCGCGGCACCGCCCGCGCGGCCCACCTCGCCGCCGAGGACGACGCAGCCCGGGTCGAGGATCGCGGCCACGGCGGCGGCCCCCACGGCGACCCGGTCGGCGACGGCGTCCAGGAATCCGGAGTGGTCGGACTCGACGGCATGGCGCAGGAGATCCGCGGCCTCGGCCCCTGCCACCAGGCCGTACTCGGCGCCGAGTTGACGGAGCGCGGCGGCGCAGGCCAGCGAGTGGAACCCGCCCTCGCAGCCGGTGGCGGACGGCAGCACGTGCGTCCCCGGCACCGGCAGGAAGCCGATCTCCCCGGTGCCGCCGGACGCCCCGCGGCGCAGGGTCCCGTCGAGCATGACGGCGGCGCCGACGCCTTCGCCGAGCCAGAGGAGGACGAAGGTGTCGCGGTCGTGGGCGGCGCCGTCACGCTGTTCGGCGCGGGCGGCGAGGTTGGTCTCGTTCTCCACGAGGACGCGGGCCGGGAGCCGTTCCTGGAGGGCTCCGGCGAGCCGGCGGTGCCAGGCGGGCAGCGAGGTGGTGTCGCGCAGTTCGCCGGTGGCGGGGTCGATGAGGCCGGGGGCGCCGATGCCGATGGTATGCAGCCGCTGGACGCCGCCGTCCCGTGCGGTGCGCTCGACGAGGGTGACGGCCCGCTCGACGGCGGGTCCGGTGCCGGTGTCGCCGCCGATGGGCGCGGACGCCTCGGCGAGCACCGCGCCGAGCAGATCGGTGACGACCACGGAGAGGCCGTCGGTGCGTACGTCGAGGGCGGCGAGATGCGCCCGGTCGGCCACGATCCCGTACAGCCGGGCATTGGGTCCCCGGCGCTGGGCACCCGCCTCCCCCACGACGGCGATCAGGCCGGAGCCCTGGAGGCGCTCGACGAGGTCGGCGACCGAGGGCCGGGACAGGCCGGTCAGCTGCTTCAACTGGTTGGCCGTCAGCGGCCCTTCGCGCTGCAGGAGCCCCAGGGCGAGCCGGTCGTTGATGGCCCGGGCGGTGCTCGGTGATGCGGGCATGCCGGGGATCCTTCCATAAAGGCGCTATTTATCAGGCAGGGTTCCTGATAGTTTACGTCGCCGTACCGGGGAGACGCCTGGGGAGGGACGGGGTAACGATGAGTGAAGTGGTCCGCGACGTACGGCAGTTGAAGCGGGCACGGTACGCCGTGGCCGCCGTCTTCTGTGTGCACGGCGCCGTCACCGGGTCCTTCGCGACCCGTGTGCCCTGGATCCAGGAGCACACGGGTCTCAGCGCCGGCCTCCTCGGCCTCGCCCTGGCCTTCCCCGCGATCGGCGCCTCCGTGGCGATGCCGCTCGCGGGCCGGGTCAGCCACCGCTTCGGCGCCCGTACGGCGCTGCGCGGGCTGCTCGCCCTGTGGACGATGGCCCTGATCCTCCCCTCGCTCGCGCCGAACCTGCTCACGCTCTGCCTGGCCCTGTTCGTGTACGGCGCGACGGCGGGCATGTCGGACGTGGCGATGAACGCGCTGGGCGTCGAGGTCGAGACCCGCATGAAGAAGTCGATCATGTCGGGCCTGCACGGCATGTGGAGCGTCGGTGCCCTGATCGGCTCGGCGGCCGGCACGGCCGCCGCCCACCTGGGTGCGGACGCCCGGCTGCACCACGCGCTCGCCGCCGTGGCCCTCACGGCGATCGGCCTCGTCGCCTGCCAGGGCGTGCTCGATCTGCAGGCGGAGCCCGAGGACGTGGCGCCGCCGCGCTTCTCGCTGCCGCCCAAGTCGGCGCTCCTGATCGGCGCGGTCGGCTTCTGCGCGGTCTTCGCGGAGGGCGCGAGCCTGGACTGGTCGGCGGTCTATCTGCGGGACGTCCTCGACTCGTCGGCCGGTGTCGCCGCCGCGTCCACCACCGGCTTCACGCTCACCATGGCGATCGCGCGGCTCGCGGGCGACGCGGTGGTGGACCGCTTCGGGTCGGTCCGCACGGTGCGGGTGGGCGGCGTGGTCGCGGCGCTCGGCGGTCTTCTCGTGGTGGTGGCACCCCATCCGGCGGTCGCCATGAGCGGGTTCGCGCTGCTCGGGCTCGGCATCGCGGTCGTGGTGCCGCTGGCGTTCGCCGCGGCCGGACGCAGCGGGCCCAATCCGAGTCAGGCCATCGCGGGCGTCGCCACCATCACGTACACCTCGGGCCTGATCGCCCCCTCGGCGATCGGCACGCTGGCCGACGCGACGAGCCTGGTGGTCTCCTTCGGCCTGGTGACGGTGCTCGCCTGCGGACTCGCGGTGTTCGCGGGGGTGCTGCGCACGGGCGGCCGCGAGGCCACTCCGGTCAGTCCCGCGGATGCGGCGGCGCCCGGCCCGCGCCCCTGAGTGCCGCCGCGACATCCGCCCCAGCGGGTAGCCCCACTTACGCCGAACTAACATTGCGCTGATCTTCCAGGTCATTCCCACGGGGTCATCCCCACAGGTCGGGCGCACAGAAGGCGGAACAGAACCATGGATCTCGGCGTGCGCTGGAGACTGCACGGCGACGGGCGCACCCCCGCGCCGGGAGCCGTCGTCCGTCCCGACGAGCGGCTCTCCTGGCCGCGGACCCTCGGGCTCGGCGCCCAGCACGTGGTCGCCATGTTCGGCGCCTCGTTCGTGGCGCCCGTCCTGATGGGCCTCGACCCGAACCTCGCGATCATGATGTCCGGTGTCGCGACGGTCATCTTCCTGCTCGCCACGCGCGGCCGGGTGCCCAGCTACCTGGGCTGTTCGCTGTCCTTCGTGGGCGTGGCCGCCGTCATCCGCGCCCAGGGCGGCTCGTCCGCCACCGTGACGGGTGCGGTCTTCGTGGTCGGCGCGGCGCTGTTCCTGGTGGGGCTCGCCGTCCAGAAGTTCGGGGCGCGGATCATCCACGCCGCGATGCCGCCGATCGTCACCGGCGCCGTCGTCATGCTGATCGGCTTCAATCTGGCGCCGGTCACCGCGTCCACGTACTGGCCGCAGGACCAGTGGACGGCGCTCCTGGTGATGCTGTTCACCGGTTTGGCCGTGGTGTGCCTGCGCGGATTCTGGTCACGCGTGGCGATCTTCCTCGGGCTGATCTTCGGGTACGCCCTGTCCTGGGCCCTCGACCTGATCTTCGGCAAGATCCACTCGGCGGACGGTTCGGGCAAGGTCGTCGACCACTGGCGGCTCGACCTCTCCGCCGTCGGCAACGCCGACTGGATCGGCCTGCCGTCCTTCCACGCGCCGAGCTTCGAGTGGTCGGCGATCCTCGTCGCGCTGCCCGTCGTCATCGCACTGGTCGCCGAGAACGCCGGGCACGTCAAGGCGGTCGGCGAGATGACCGGCGACAACCTGGACGGCAAGCTCGGCACGGCGATCTCCGCCGACGGCGCCGCGTCCATGCTCTCCACCGCGGTGGGCGGCCCGCCCAACACGACGTACTCCGAGAACATCGGCGTGATGGCCGCGACCCGCGTCTACTCCACGGCCGCGTACTGGGCCGCCGCGGGCTTCGCCCTGCTCTTCGGGCTCTGCCCCAAGTTCGGCGCGGTCGTGGCGGCCATCCCCGGCGGCGTCCTGGGCGGCATCACCGTCATCCTCTACGGCATGATCGGCCTGCTCGGCGCCCAGATCTGGATCAACGCCGGGGTGGACCTGCGCAATCCGCTGAACCTCGTCCCGGCCGCCGCGGGCATCATCATCGGCGTCGGGGGCGTCTCCCTGAAGATCTCCGACAACTTCGAGCTGAGCGGCATCGCACTCGGCACGATCGTCGTGATCACCGGCTATCACGTGCTGCGCGCCTTCGCACCGCCGCACCTCAAGTCGCAGGAGCCGCTGCTGGATTCGGGCACGTCCACGTACGACGAGGCCGACGGCGACGAGAGCACCGACGGCTCCCAGCCGCGCGCCACGTCGTAGGCATGGCACACATGGTCGCCGTTCCCTCGTTCTGGGGACGCGACCGGTGCGGTGGCACGCGGACAAGCCCCTGACTGGGACCCTGCCCCCATGGCGCAGCTGGAGCGGTTCGCGGAGTTCACAGGCTCGGCTCACGGGATTGACGGCGTGGTGTCGCGGATGCGCGCGCTGGGCGCCGGTTTCCCACCGCGGGACGGGGTCGGGGTCTTCAACCGGGTCTATCTCTCCGTCACCGAAGAGGTCGGCCGGCACCTCGACGGCGGCCGTTTCCCGGACACCGGAGCCGCTCTCACGCTGGACGTCCTGTTCGCCGAGCGCTATCTGACGGCGGTCGAAGCGGTGGCCGCCGACCGCAGGCCGCCCGCCTGCTGGCGGCCGCTGTTCCAGCTCCGGCGCCATCCCGGCGTCCGCCCCCTGCAGTTCGCGCTCGCGGGCATCAACGCGCACATCGGGCACGACCTTCCGCTGGCCGTCATGGACGCCTGTCGTGCGCTCGGCTGCGAACCGGCCGAGCTGGAGGACGAGTTCGACCGCGTGGGCGACATCCTCGTCTCGCTGGAGGAGAGCATCCGCGAACAGCTGATGCCGGGTCCCGACCTCTTCCAGATCGCCGACCCGCTCACCCACCTGCTGGGCTCCTGGAGCCTGGAGCGGGCCAGGGACAGCGCCTGGGCGACGGCCCTGACGATGCGGGCGCTGGACGGACTGCCCGCCGTGGCCGAGGAGTTCCGGGAGCGCCTGGACGGAGCGGTCGGCCTGGTGGGCAGGATGCTGCTCACGCCCCTGGCGGACTGATCCGGCCGCGCCCCGCTCGACCCGGGTAACTCCCCGCCGATCGTTGTACGTTGAAGGCAGTGACCCCGGATGCGAAGGAGCACCAGCATGGCCACACGACTCGGGCTCAGCCTCCCGCAGGGCCGGCAGTACAGCATCGGACGTGACGTCCCGGCTGTCGCCCGCGCGGCGGAGGACATCGGTTACGAGAGCCTGTGGGTCTACGAACGCATCCTGTTCCCCGAGCCCGCCACCCAGGGCCTGTACGGCATCGAGGGCCTGCCCTGGCCCGACTCGTACCGGTCGGTCGCCGATCCGCTCGTCACGCTGACCCTGGCCGCGGCCGTCACCGAGCGGGCCCGCCTTGGCACCAGCGTCCTGGTCGCCCCGCTGCACGTGCCGTTCCAGCTGGCGCGCTCGCTGGCCAGCCTTGACGCGGCGAGCGGGGGCCGGGTCGTCGCGGGCCTCGGCACGGGCTGGTCCCACGACGAGTATGCCGCGGCGGCGGTGGCGCCCTTCGAGAAGCGCGGCAAGGTCCTGGACGAGCTGATCGACGTCTGCCACGCGGTGTGGGGCCCGGACCCGGTGTCGTACGAAGGAGAGCTGACCACGATCGCTCCCTCGGTGGTCGGTCCCAAGCCCGCGCGCCCCGTCCCGATCCTGCTGCCCGCCAACAGCCCGCGCGCCCTGCGCAGGCTCGTCGACCGCGCCGACGGCTGGATGCCGGTGGGCACGGGCGCCGAGAAGCTGGCGGAGCAGGCGCAGGCCCTGAAGGAACTGGCCGCCGAACGGGGCCGCACGGAACCGGTCCAGAGCGTCATGCGGGCGAACGCGCGGTACACGGCGAAGGCGTACGAGGGCGAGAGGCGCGCCCCCTTCCAGGGCAGCGTCGCGCAGATCGTCGAGGACCTGGAGGCGCACGCGTCGACGGGAGCCGTGGAGGAGATCCTCATCGAACTCCAGGGCAGCACACGGGACGCCGAGGAGCTGAAGGACCTGGCGGCGGAGGTGTACGAGGCGGCGCGGGCGGCCGGAGTGTAAAGAGCCCGAAGGGGCGCGGGGAACCGCGCGACCAGCCACAGCCGGTCGGCGGACTCCCACGCGCCCCAGGTGAGACGGCGCTCCTGATCAGTCCTCCGGCAGTTCCACCGGGGCGATCTCGTCGTACACATCGCCCGGCCCGGGGTTGGTCGCATCGGTCGCACCACCGAAGTGGTGCATGACGCCCCACACCGCGTTCAGCGCGGTCTGGACCGCACCCTCGGCCCAACCGGCCGTCCACGAGATGTCGTCACCGGCGAGGAAGATACCCCGCTTGTCCTCGGGCAACGTCTCCTGCATGAAGTGCGTGAACAGGCGCCGCTGGTAGCGGTAGTGGCCCGGCAGGTTCGCCTTGAAGGCGCCCATGAAGTAGGGCTCGTTCTCCCACGACACGGTCACCGGGTTGCCGATGATGTGCTTGCGGATGTCGACCTTGGGATAGATCTCGCCGAGCGACTTGAGCATGACCTCCATGCGCTCGTTCGCCGACAGCGGCAGCCACTTCAGGCTGTCGTCGCACCAGGTGTAGGAGAGGCAGATGACGGCGGGCTTGTCCGGGCCGTCGTCGAGCAGGTAGGTCCCGCGCGTCATGCGGTCGGTGAGCGTCATCGACATGACGTCACGCCCGGTCGGGTTCCCCCTGTCGTCGACGGCCTTGTCCAGCCAGAACGGCCTGTCGACCGGCACGAACAGCTTGGAGGACTCCATGTAGTGGGTCCGCTCCATCGCCGTCCAGTGGTCGATGGGGAAGAGGGTGTCGTCACAGGCGATCTTGGAGAGCAGCAGCCAGGACTGGGCGGTGAAGATGGCCGCCTGGTAGGTGCGGATGTCGCCCGAGGAGTCGGTGACGGTGACGCGGTTGCCCGCGGTGCGGTCGAGCCGGGTCACGGCGGGCTTCGGCAGACCGCCCTCGTGCAGCGAGCTCAGGGACGTGCCGGGCGCCCAGTGCACGATCTTCTGCGGCTCACGGTCCCACAGGCGCAGGGGAAGCTGCTGGCTGCCGCCGACGATGCCGCGGTGGTGGTCGTCGGCCTCGGTGTAGACGACGCGCAGGATCTCCAGGATGGAGTTCGGGAAGTCGGTGTCCCAGCCGCCCGTGCCGAAGCCGACCTGGCCGAAGATCTCGCGGTGCCGGAAGGACTTGAAGGCCTCGGACTCGCAGAGGAAGCCGTAGAAGGTCTGGTTGTCGAGCTTCTCGACGAGCTTGGACCAGATCTCACGGATCTTCGGTACGTCGCGCTCGCGCAGGGCGCGGTTCATGTCGGAGAAGTCGGCGCCCTCCTCCAGGCAGGAGTTCCAGGCGTTCATCACGTCGCGGTAGACCTGCGGCAGGTCGTCGACGGACGTCGCGTAGTGGGACTCGCCCTTGAGGTCGACGACCGTCGAGGGGGTCGACTCCGCGAGGGGGTTGGGGAACGCCTGGGTCTTGAGGCCCACCAGGTCGATGTAGTGCTGGAGCGCCGTCGAGGACGGCGGGAAGCGCATCGCGCCCATCTCCGCGGTCAGCGAGGGGTCGCAGCCGTCGAAGCCGACGGTGCGCAGCCGGCCGCCGATCTGGTCGGCCTCGTAGACGACGGGCTTGAGGCCCATCTTCATCAGCTCGTACGCCGCGATGATGCCGGACAGGCCGCCGCCGATGACCGCGACCTCCGTGCCGTGTTCGGTCGCGGGTATCTGGCCGAGGCCCGCCGGGTGGGCGAGGAAATCGTCGTACGCGTAAGGGAAGTCCGGACCGAACATGGTGATCGGCGGCTGGGCGTCGGTGTGCTGGACGGCGGTGGGCACCGTGGACGTCATGGGGTACGGACTCCTTGCGGGAACGGCAGGACAGAAGAAGAGGGGAGCTCGGGGGCGTCAGACCAGGGACGCGTACAGACCCGGGCGGCGGTCGCGGAGGTAGGGGTTGGCCTCGCGCGACGCGGCGAGGAAGGCGGGGTCGGCGTCGGCGAACACGAGCTGCTCCTCGCGTCCCGCCCGGACGCGTGCCACCCCGTCGGGACCGGCCAGCGTGGAGAGCCCGACGAACTCGAACTCCCCTTCCTTGCCGACCCGGTTGACGTAGGCGACGTACATCTGGTTCTCGAAGGCCCGCACCGGCACGACCGACTCGGCGACGAACTGGAAGGGGTGCATCTGGGCCGTGGGGACGAGCAGCAGATCGGTGCCCGCGAGGGCGTGCGCGCGGACGTTCTCCGGGAACTCCACGTCGTAGCAGATCATCAGGCCGATCCGCAGACCGCCCAGCTCCGCCTGTACGACGGTCTGCTCACCGGGGGTGAAGGAGTCGCGCTCGAAGCAGCCGAAGAGGTGGGTCTTGCGGTAGTTCGCCAGGCGCTCGCCGTCGGGGCCGATCAGCTGGACGGAGTTGAAGACCCGCTCCCCGTCCCGCTCCGGGTAGCCGTAGGCGATCGCGACGCCGTGGCGTGCGGCGGTCTCGGCGAGCGCGGCGGCCGACGCCCCGTCGGCGGCCTCGGCGAGGCGCGCGACGTCGTCGCCGATCGCGTACCCGGTGAGGTACAGCTCGGGCGCCACGAGAAGTCCGGCTCCCGCCGCGGCGGCACGGCCCGCGGCGTCGTCGAGCGCCTTGAGGTTCTCGGCGACGGAGCCGAGCTGCCCGGAACTCTGGAGCAGGGCGGTGCGCAGCGCAGGCATGGCGGATCCTCGGGGCGTACGAAGGGGCAGGTGGGGTCCGTTAGACCGTACGGTCGGCGGCCCTGCCCGGACAAGGCGCGAGCGTTGCGGGCAGCTGCGTGATCCGTTGCGCGTACGGGGCCTTCGGCGACGATTCGTTGCGCGGTGGCATGGGGCCGGAGCCGTAGCGCTGTCCTCCCCCAGGCGCAGGGCGCGCGGGGGTGATCCCCGCCGCACGGCGGAGGCGGAATGCCGCCCCTGGCCGGACGTGCCGGGACCCCCTGCCGCGAGACCGTGATCTCGCCCGGAAGGACCGGGTGAACGGCACTTCGGACGGAGGCTCCCCGTGAGCCGCAACGCACTCAGCCGGATCACCGACAGCCGCCTGACCAGCAGCCGCAGCCGCGCGATCGCCATCGGCACCGCCCTGCTGCTCTGCGCGGGAGCCGCGGGGGCGGCCGTGGCGTCGGACGACGGCGGGACACCACACAGGGCCGCCTCGCAGACCTCGCAGGCCTCGCAGACCCACGCCCGGGAGGCCGCGGCCCTCACCGGCAGCGCGAAGCTCTACCGCAAGACCACCGAGGACGTGACGTTCACCTTCGACGCCCATCTGGCCAAGCGCCACAACATGCGCCCGGACAAGGCGACCGGCACCTTCCGCTTCGTCCACCTCGACAAGCCGGGCGGCAAGGGCGGCTGGGCCGAAGGCCGCATCGACTGCCTGATGACGGGCGGCAAGGTCGCCACGGCCACCGGCATCATCACCGCATCGAACCTCAAGGGCATCAAGGGCGGCCGCGTCGGCTTCTCGGTCCACGACCAGGGCAGGCACGACCGCGTGGGCTACAGCTGGGCCGCGGTGGGCGGCCCCGACGGGACCAGGAAGCTGCCCAAGTGCACGAGCTCGGCCCCCTTCGAGAAGGTCAGGAACGGCACCGGCGACTTCGACGTCAAGCCCTGGCACGTCACGTACCCGACCAACTGATCGCGCCGGGTCCCGCCCGTACGGGGGTCGGGCGGGCCCGGCGTCTCCGCCCCACGAACCACCCGTCTCCGCCCCACGAACCACCCGTTCCCCGCCGCACGGCGGAGGGGGCCACCCCCTCACGCACGATGTACCGGGGCCCGGCCCACGGGAGTGTGGATCACGCCCGGAGGGACCGGGCGGACCACCGCCAGACGGGGGCTTCCCATGCACCGCCGTTCCACGTTCATCCGAGTCGTCGCCGTGGGCGCCGCGTTCCTCGCGCTCGCCGGAGTCGCGGGCTCCGCGACCGCGACCGCGTCGGCGGCCTCGCGCCCCGGGCGCGAGGCCGCCGCCCTGACCGGAACCGCACAGCTGGACCGTCGCCCCGGCGACGAGGCCACCGTCACCCTCGACGCCCGTCTGGACGCCGAGGACCGGAACGACCCCGGGGCCGCGCACGGCATCATCAAGATCAGCCACTCCATGGAGCACCCCAAGTTCGGCGGCTCGGCCGAGGCTCGCGTGGACTGCCTGCTGACCGGCGGGAAGGTCGCCACGGTGTCGGCGGTCATCACCAAGGCGGACGGCGGCCTAGCGGGGGCGGTCGGCAAGCGCATCGGTGTGACGGTCCATGACCAGGGCAGGCACGACCGCTTCGGCTACAGCTGGGCCATGGTCGGCATCCCGAACGACTTGCCGGACGACATGCCCAAGTGCGTGAGCGCGGCCCCGTTCGACAGGACAAGGCCCGGCAGCGGCGACCTTCACGTACGCCCGATGGATCAGCGGCCGTAAGAGGCCTCTAGGCAGGTGCCCCGGAGGAGAATCTCCGCATCAAGGGCGAGAGCACCAGCACCGACTTCGTCCGCTCGACGAACGGTTCCCCCGCGATCCGTTCGAGCACCCGCTCGAAGTGCCGCATGTCGGCGGCGAAGACCTGGACGACGGCGTCCGCCTCCCCGGTGACGGTGGAGGCGGACGCGATCTCCGGATACCGCTCGAGGCCACGGCGGATGGCCTCGGGCGAGGTGTTGCGACGGCAGTAGATCTCGATGAAACCCTCGGTCTCCCAGCCCAGCGCGGCCGGGTCGACCCGCACGGTGAATCCCGTGATGGCCCCGGTCTCCCGGAGCCGGTCCACGCGCCGCTTCACGGCGGGGGCGGAGAGCCCGACCAGCTGGCCGATGTCGGCGTAGGAACGGCGGGCGTCCTCGGCGAGGGCGTGCACGATGCGTTCGTCGAGATCGTTCAGTCGCACTGGGGGTGGATCACTTCTCTGCGGAGGCCAATCGGGAGCGGCTCATGCCGTACAGGAAGTAGAACACGAGGCCGACGGCCATCCAGACACCGAACACGACCCAGGTCACGGTGTCGAGGCTGAACATGTTGTAGGCGCAGAAGCCGAAGCCGAGCACCGGGAAGAGCCAGCCGAGCGGCACCCGGAAGGTGCGCGGCATGTCCGGGCGGGTCCGGCGCAGCACGATCACCGCGATGTTGACCAGGCCGAAGGCGAAGAGCGTGCCGATACTGGTGGCGTCGACGAGCTTGCCGAGCGGGATGACCGAGGCGAGCGCGCCGCAGAACAGCGACACGATGACGGTGTTCACGCGGGGCGTGCCGGTCTTCTTGCTGACCTTGCCGAACACCTTGGGGACCAGGCCGTCGCGGGACATGGCGAACAGGACGCGGGTCTGGCCGTAGAGGACGGTCAGGACGACGGACGCGATGGAGATCACGGCGCCGGCGGCGAGGATCGTGCCCCACATGCTCTGCCCGGTGACGTCGTTCATGATCGCGGCGAGCGTCGCCTCGGAGCCCTCGAAGTCCTTCCAGTTCCAGGCGCCCACCGCGACGGCGGCGACCAGGACGTAGAGGGCCGTGACGATGACCAGCGACAGCATGATCGCGCGGGGCAGGTCGCGCTGCGGGTTCTTCGCTTCCTCACCGGCAGTGGAGGCGGCGTCGAAGCCGATGTACGAGAAGAAGAGACTCGCGGCCGCCGCGCTGACCCCGGCCGTGCCGAGCGGCATGAAGTCGGAGTAGTTGCCGGACTTGAAGCCCATGAAACCGATGGTGCAGAAGAGCACCAGTGCGGCGATCTTCACGATGACCATGATCGTGTTGGCCGTCGCCGACTCCTTGGCGCCGCCGAGCAGGAACACCATGGCGAGCAGGACGACGATCAGGCCGGGCAGGTTGATGATGGCACCGTCGATCTCACCGGGCGCCGCGGAGAGCGTGTCCGGGATGGTGACACCGATCGTTCCGTCGAGCAGCTCGTTGAGGTACTCACCCCAGCCGACGGCGACGGCCGCGACCGACACGCCGTACTCCAGGACCAGGCACCAGCCGCAGACCCAGGCGATCAGTTCGCCCATCGTTGCGTACGCGTACGAGTACGAGGAGCCCGCGACCGGTATGGAGCCGGCCAGCTCGGCGTACGAGAGCGCGGAGAAGAGCGCGGTGAGTCCGGCGATCACGAAGGAGATGGTGACGGCGGGCCCGGCCTTGGGGACGCTCTCGCCGAGAACGACGAAGATGCCGGTGCCGAGCGTGGCACCAATGCTGATCATGGTCAGCTGCCACATGCCGAGGGAGCGCCGCAGCGAGCCGCCTTCGCCCTGGCCGCCCTCCGCGACCAGGAGTTCCACCGGCTTGCGCCGCATCAGGCGGCTGGCAAGTCCCGCGGCCCCCTGGGGACTTGGGCGGTTCTGCGGGGGTGCGCCTTGGTCGAGCACGCATGGCTCCTTCATCGCTGCCGGTCAGGTCGGCGGGACCGGCGGCAGCTCCCACGCATGGATGGGGACCGCCGAGCAGGCGGTCCCCGCCACACCACGTACAGCGGACGACTCTATGAGGCGCGCTTCACGTACGTAATGCAGCAACCTTGCGCAGGCCCGCATGATCGTTGCGTACATCCCCTTATGGCGGGTCTTCGTTGCGCGGTCCGTTTCGTCCGTTGCGTTCCGTCGCCCCGGGCAAGTGGTTGACACTTCGTCAGATCTGCCCCATCGTGCACCCCGGTCGAGAGGGAGGCAGCAGGCGATGGACCTCGATGTGCTGTACGAGATCGACGTGCCGAAGCCCTGGGACGGGCCCCATCCGCACGGCCAGCGCGCCGCCGAGCAGCGGGCCTACCGCGAGGCCGTGGAACAGATCCGGCTCGCGGACCGGGTCGGCTTCCGCACGGTGTGGGCCGTGGAGCACCACTTCCGCGAGGGCCGCTCGCACTGCCCGGCGCCCGAGGTGCTCCTGGGGCATCTGGCAGGGCTCACCGAGCGGATACGCCTCGGCTTCGGCGTCACCCTCACCCCCTTCGGCTTCACGCCCCCGCAGCGGATCGCGGAGAAGGTGGCTGCCGTGGACGTGCTGTCCGACGGCCGCGTCGAGTGGGGCACGGGACGCTCGACCCCCATGGAACAGACGGCCTTCGGCGTCGACCGGGAGCAGTCGCGGTCCGACTGGCGCGAGGCGATCGAGATCGTGACGGGCATGTGGCGCGAGGAGTACTTCGCCTACGAGTCCGAGCGGTTCACCTTCCCCCGCCGGATGGTCACCCCGAAGCCGGCCCAGGACCCGCATCCCCCGTGCTGGATGGCCGCCACGTCCCCCGGTTCGGCGGAGGTGGCGGGCGCCGCGGGCCTCGGGCTGCTCTCCTTCTCGATCATGCAGCCGCTGGACGCGATGGCCCGTCAGGTCGCCGCCTACCGCGCCGCGGCGCGCACGCCGTCGCCGATCACGGACGTCACCACGGACCGCGTGAGCGCGTACACGCTGGTGCACGCGGCGGACCGCCCCTCGCGGCGGGTCTGGGACTCCGTCGCCTGGTGGTACCGCAACCTCGCCCAGTTCACCCTCGACTGGGAGCTGCCGCACCTGAGCCCGGCGGAGCGCGAACGGACCTTCCCTTTCCTCACCCCGATCATCGAAGGAAGTGTCCCCGTCGAGGAGTTCAACGACGGGGACATGATCCTCATCGGCAACGCGGAGACGATCGTCCGCAAGGCCAAGCGCTACGCCGACCTCGGCATCGACCAGCTCATCTGCTACGTCCAGTGGGGCTATCTGGAGCACCAGGAGATCCTGCGCACGATCGAGATCCTGGGCAAGGAAGTCATCCCCGAGCTGGCGTCCTACCGCCCCCGGCGGGCGGCACCGTGAGCGAGCCCCTCGACACCTCCCCCGTCCCCGACTACGCCGCCCTGCACCGCCTGGACGGCCGCCCCTTCGTCCTGCTCGGCGCGGGCAACGGCATCGGCCGCCAGACCGCGCACGCGCTCACGGCGGCGGGCGCGCGGGTCCTGTGCGTGGATCTCGACCAGGGCCGCGCCGAGGCGGTCGCCGCGGAGACGGGCGGCATCCCGTACGTGGCGGACGTGACCCGGCGCGAAAACGTACGGGAGCTCTTCGCCTACACCCGAAGGGAGTTGGGCGGACTCGGCGGTGTCGTCGACATCGTGGGCATGGCCCGCTACACGCCCCTGGACGAGCTGGACGACGCCTCCTGGGACTGGCACTTCTCCCTGGTCCTGCGGCACGCCTGGCTCGCGGTCCAGTACGGCGGTGGGGCGCTCGCCGAAGCGGGCGGCGGCCCCCTGGTCTTCGTCGCGTCGGTGTCGGGCCTGACGGCGGCGCCCCTGCACGCCGCGTACGGGGCGGCCAAGGCGGGCCTGATCTCGCTGGTCCGCTCGGCTGCGGTGGAGTACGGCCCGCGCGGCGTGCGGGTGAACGCGGTGGCGCCCGGTGTCGTCTGGACCCCGCGCGTGGCGGGCCTGATCGGCGAGGAGGGCCGCGCGCGCAACGCCCGCAACGCCCCGCTCGACCGGGTGGCCGAGACCTCGGACATCGCCTCCGCGCTGCTCTTCTTCGCCTCGCCGCTCTCCTCGTACGTCACCGGGCAGACGCTCGTCGTGGACGGCGGGGTCGGCGTGAAGTTCCCCTACCCGACCATCGGAGGCGCGCGGTGAGGGAGTTCGTGCGGGGTGCGCCCTGGTGGACCGAGGACGGCCGGGCGATGCGCGCCGACCCCGCCGACCGCGCACGCCTCCCCGGGGACACGTGGGAGCGGGCGGGCCTCCCGGCCGGGGTCCGCCTTGAGTTCACGGCGCGCGGGGTGAGCGCGGTGGAGATCACGTACACCGCGTCTCCCTCATCGGCGGCGGACTCGTATCGCGACGCGCCCCCGGTGTTCACGCTGCTCGCGGGCGAGGCCGCCACCGACACGCCCGCATCGCCGGGCAAGCACCGGACGCTGCTCCAACTCCCCTCTCCCGATGGGGAGTTCACCCTGCACCTGCCGGAGGCGCTGCGACCCGTCCTGCACGGGGTGCACCCCGTGAGCGGCACCCTCACACCCGCCGCCCCGCAGCCACGCTGGCTCGTCTACGGAGACTCGATCGCGGAGGGCTGGTCGGTCTCACGGCCCCATCTGGCGTGGCCCGCACGGGCGGGACGCGCTCTCGGGGTGGAGACGGTGAACCTCGGGTACGCGGGCGCGGCGCGCGGGGAACTGGCGTCGGCCGAGCAACTCGCCGCGCTGGACGCCGACTTGATCACTCTGGCCTTCGGCACGAACTGCTGGTCGCGTACGCCGCATTCGGCGGGGCTGCTGTACGAGACGACGCGGGCGTTCCTGGCCCTGGTGCGCCGGGGGCACCCAGAAGTCCCCCTCCTGGTCGTCTCCCCGGTGGTCCGCCCGGACGCCGAGACGACGCCGAACGCGCTCGGCGCCACGCTCCGGGACCTACGCACCGCCGTGGAGCGGGCGGCCCTGGACGCGGGGGCCGATCTGCTGCCGGGCGGCGAGCTGCTGGACGCGAAGCACCTGGTGGACGGGGTGCATCCGGGCGACGAGGGCCACGAGCTGCTGGCGAAAGCGGTGGCAGCGGCCCAGGCCCCGTAAAGGGGCGCGGGGAGCTGTGCGACCGGCCACGACAAACCCGCAGCCAAAGGGCACAGCTCCCCGCCCAGCAACTAACTCCAGGACGCGTGGAGGGGCTTGCCCTCCGCGTAACCCGCGGCGCTCTGCACACCCACGGTGGCCCTCTCCGCGAACTCCGCCAGGGACCCCGCACCGGCGTACGTGCACGAAGAACGGACACCCGCGATGATCGAGTCGATCAGGTCCTCGACGCCGGGACGCTCCGGGTCCAGGAACATCCGCGAGGTCGAGATGCCCTCCTCGAACAGCGCCTTGCGGGCGCGGTCGTAGGCCGACTCCTCGCTGGTGCGGTTCTTGACCGCGCGGGCCGACGCCATGCCGAACGACTCCTTGTAGAGGCGGCCGTTGGCGTCCTGCTGCAGGTCGCCCGGGGACTCGTACGTCCCGGCGAACCACGAGCCGATCATCACGTTCGACGCACCGGCGGCCAGCGCCATCGCGACGTCACGCGGGTGACGGACACCGCCGTCGGCCCACACGTGCTTGCCGAACTTCGCGGCCTCGGCGGCACATTCGAGCACCGCGGAGAACTGCGGGCGGCCGACGCCGGTCATCATGCGGGTGGTGCACATGGCGCCGGGGCCCACACCGACCTTGATGATGTCGGCACCGGCCTCGATCAGGTCACGTACACCCTCGGCGGCGACGATGTTGCCCGCGACGATCGGCACCTGCGGGTCGAGTGCGCGCACGGCCTTGACCGCGGCGATCATCGACTCCTGGTGACCGTGCGCGGTGTCCACGACGAGCGTGTCGGCACCCGCGTCGAGGAGCTGCTTGGCCTTGCTCGCGACATCGCCGTTGATGCCGACGGCGGCGGCGATGCGCAGCTTGCCGTTGGCGTCGAGGGCGGGCGAGTAGAGAGTCGCACGCAGGGCGCCCGTGCGGGTCAGGATGCCCGCGAGGCGGCCGTCCTTGCCCACCGCGGGGGCATAGCGGCGGTTGGCGGCGTCCAGCTTGTTGAAGGCGTCGCGCGGGTCGATGTCCGCGTCGAGCAGCACGAGGTCCTTGGACATGACCTCGGAGAGCTGGGTGAAGCGGTCGACGCCGTTCAGGTCCGTGTCGGTGACGACACCGACCGGCTTCTGGTCGGCGTCCACGACGACGCCCGCGTTGTGCGCGCGCTTGGAGAGCAGCGCGAGCGCGTCGGCGACGGTCTGCCCGGGGGCCAGGACGATCGGGGTGTCCAGGACGTGGTGACGCGTCTTGACCCAGGAGATGACCTCGGTGACGACCTCGATCGGAATGTCCTGCGGGATCACGACGAGGCCACCGCGGCGGGCGACGGTCTCGGCCATCCGGCGTCCGGCGATCGCGGTCATGTTCGCGACGACCAGCGGGATCGTGGTGCCGGTGCCGTCCGGCGACGAGAGGTCCACGCCCTGACGCGATCCGACGGCGGAGCGCCGCGGCACCATGAAGACGTCGTCGTACGTCAGGTCGTACGCAGGCTGGATGTCATTGAGGAAACGCACGTGCTGCTCATCCCAGTCGATCAGAGGTGGCCCCCGGACAGTTAGGCCGAGGGAAAAGCACGTACTTCAGTGTCCCATGTCCCGGGTGATGCGCTGCCTGGGATGATCACCCAGCCGGGTCACAAGGGCCCTGGTCGGATCCTCCAAGCGGGCGTCCGGACGATCACGCTCCGCTCAGGCGCGGGTGCCGAGCGCGAGAACGATCTCCAGGCCGGTCCCGCGCTCCCGGGCGTACTCGACCGCGTCGGTGAACACCTCCTGGGCGATGATCCACTCCTGGGGCGCCGCTTCGGCGTACCCCTGCCAGCCGGTGACGACGAGCAGCCGTCCGGGTGCGGCAGGCGCCCATCCGAGGTCGGTGAGGCAGTCGGCGAGCGCGTCCCAGTTGCGTCCGAACCATGCGGGCAGTTCCAGCGCGCGGGCGCAGCGGTCCATGAAGGCGCTCTTGTCGCGCACCCCGGTCAGGTCGAGCGAGACGGTCCGCAGCCCCGCGGCGCGGACGGCCTCCAGGACGGGCGCGAGTGGCTCGGGGGCCTCGGGGGCCGGCCGGTCGGGCGTCATCTCAGTACCGCCTTGAAGGACGCGTAGTGGTCGTCCGTGTAGTAGGTCTCGCCACCGCTCCCGGTGACGATCCGCCGTGCCCCGCGGTCGCGTTCGCCGGGGGTGCGCACGGTGTACTCGCGGTAGTAGCCGCGCCGCTGCTTCGGCAGCTCTCCCTCGAAGTTCCCGAAGACGGAGCCGTCCTTCTCGTACGGGAAGGGGCCCCCGTCATCGATGAGCCGCAAGGTCTGCCGGGCTTCGGCGGGCAGCCGGTCGGCACGGACGGTCGCCCTGCCGTCCACCGTGCCGTCCGACGTGCCGTCGCCCGATGAGCAGCCCGTGACGAGGACCGCGAAGCAGACCAGCAACGCGGCCAGGGCACGGGGGACGAACCGGTTCAGCATGCGACAGATGCTGCCACGGCGCCCCGTCAGGGGCGCGGGGAACTGCGCGACCAGCCCCCTGCGGCCCGCAGCAGGTCAGTTGCCGTCCGGGTCAGCCCGATCCAACGCGGGATGCGGCGTGTGCCCCATGACCATCAGCTGATCCGCGGCAGCAGTGTCCGTCACCAGGCTGGTGACAAGCCCGGACCGAAGCACGGCGTCAATCGCGGCGGCCTTCCGCTGCCCCCCGGCGATGGCCACGACTTCAGGAATCCGTCGAAGCCGATCGGCCTCGACGGTGATGCACCGCTCCCCCAGGTCGCGCCCGACCCGGCGCCCCTCGGCATCGAAGAGGTGCGCGGACATCTCGGCGGCGACTCCCAGCGAGGCGTAGTGCGCCCGCTCCTCGTCGCTGAGCATGTCGTGGACGGTGGAGATGCCGGGCTCCCAGGAGCCGATGGACACCGCGGCCACGGTCACCTTGTCGAAGTACTCGAAGGCGCGGGCGATGCCCGTCTGGTTGCGCAGGGCCGCCGCGGTGGCCGGGTCCGGCAGGAGCATCGGCGCGTAGATGGGGTGGGCCTCGCCGCCGGAGACCTGCGCGGCACGCCGCACGGCCTCGACCGACCCGCGTTCGGCGGTCCCGGCGTCGTACACACCCGTCAGCTGCACGACCGTGCACGGCGGAAGCTGGTCGAGGGCGGCGGCCATGTGAATGGTCGAGCGCCCCCACGCCAGGCCGAGGACATCGCCCTCGGTGACGAGCTCGCCGAGCAGGTCCGCCGCCACCTCGCCGAGGTTCTCGGGGTCGGGAGAGTCGTCGATCTCGTCGGCGGACGTCGGAGACTCCACGACGACCGCGTGCCGCAGGCCGTAGCGGGCCCGGAGCGCGTCCGAGCGCTCCGCGTCCAGCTCGGCGGGCACCCGGATCTCGATCCGTACGAGATCACGCTCGAGAGCCGTCTCCAGGACCCGGGCCACCTTGAAGCGGCTCACGCCGAACTCCTCGGCGATCTGGATCTTGGACTTGCCCTCGAGATAGAAGCGGCGGGCCATGGCCGCCGCCTGCACCAGCTCCGCGGGTCCCATCCGCATGGCTGACCGGCCGCCCGTCGACACGACGATCTCCTCACTGTCATTTCAAGCAACTGTCGTTCACGCGTTCACACCCATTGGTGCGGCTTCGCACGCATTGCCACGACTTCTCGCGCATTGCCGCAGCACAACCCGGGTTCGCCGTTCATCCTTGCAGATCCGACGTACTTGATCAGCCCTGAAGGACTGCGTTCACGTTCTCGTGGCTCAGTGGCCGCATGCCCATGCCGCCGTGGACGTCGCCCCGGCCGCCTGGGAGCGCAGTGCGCGTACCGCCGCCGCCGGGTCCTCCGCGCCGTACACCGCGGAGCCCGCCACGAAGACGTCGGCGCCGGCCTCGGCGCAGCGCTCGATGGTCGAGGCCGAGACCCCGCCGTCGACCTGGAGCCAGAGTTCGAGGCCGTGCTTGCTGATCAGCTCACGGGTACGGCGGATCTTCGGAAGCATGATGTCGAGGAAGGACTGGCCCCCGAACCCCGGCTCGACGGTCATGATCAGCAGCATGTCGAGCTCGGGGAGCAGATCCTCGTACGGCTCGATGGGCGTCGCGGGCTTCAGCGCCATGGAGGCGCGGGCGCCCTTGGCGCGGATCTCACGGGCAAGACGGACGGGCGCCGCGGCCGCCTCCGCGTGGAAGGTGACCGATCCGGCGCCCGCCTCGACGTACTGCGGGGCCCAGCGATCGACGTCCTCGATCATCAGATGGCAGTCCAGCGGCGTGTCCGTCGCCCGGGCGAGCGACTCTACGACCGGCACCCCCAGGGTGAGGTTAGGGACGAAGTGGTTGTCCATGACGTCGACATGGAGCCAGTCGGCGCCTTCCACCGCCCTTGCCTCCTCGGCAAGACGGGCGAAATCCGCGGACAGGATGCTGGGGTTGATCTGCACGGCCATGCCCCAAGACTGCCATGTCCCGCGCTCGTTGCCCTCCGCGGTCCGCAGCGTGAGCCAACCGGCTCCTCTGACCATGGACCGCGTGCCATGCTGGGCGGTCCACCGGCACCACGTGGGGCAGCGGGGGTAGCCATGCCAGACGAACGGTCGGACGGACAGCGCGAGGCGGGCCGCGGCGTGGCCCGGCTCGTGTGCGGGCGGCGCACCAAGTGGCTTGTGGTGCTGTTCTGGCTGGTGGTGATCATCGCCGCGGCACCGCTCGCCCAGAAGCTCACGGACGCCCAGGACAACCAGGCCTCGTCCTGGCTGCCGGGCTCAGCGGAATCCACCCAAGTCCTGGACATCTCCGAGGAGTTCAGGCCCGAGCAGATTCCCGCGATCATCGTGTACGACCGCGAGGACGGACTGACCCTCGCGGACCGGGCGCGGATCGCCAAGGACGTCAGGGAGCTCAAGGAGCTGCGCGCCCATGGCGTGCGGGGCCAGGAGACCCGCGGGCCCGTCTTCGACGCGAAGCGGCCCGCCGACGCCCAGGCGGCGCAGGTCTTCGTGCCCATCACCATGGACGAGAAGGGCTGGGAGCGGATCGCGCCGGCCGTCGACTCGATGCGTGACGTGGTGGGCGGGACCGGTGAGAAGGCGGAAGGGCTCGCGGTGCACGTCACCGGGCCCGGCGGTACCTCGGCGGACTTCTCCGAGGCGTTCGAGGGCATCGACTCGACGCTGCTCCTCGCCGCGGCCGGCGTGGTCGTCGTGATCCTCCTGATCACCTACCGCAGCCCGGTTCTCCTGCTCGTCCCGCTGCTCTCGGTGATCGTCTCCCTCTTCACCGCGCAGGCGCTGATCTACCTCCTGGCGGAGCACGCGGGCCTGACGGTCAACGGCCAGAGCGCGGGCATCCTGACGGTCCTCGTCTTCGGGGCGGGGACGGACTATGCCCTGCTCCTGGTCGCTCGCTACCGCGAAGAGCTGCGCCGCCACGAGGACCGGCACGAGGCGATGCAGCTCGCCCTGCACCGGGCGGGCCCCGCGGTCATCGCGTCGGGCGCCACGGTCGTGGTCAGCATGCTGGTGCTGCTCACCGCCGACATGAACTCGACGCGGGGCCTGGGGCCGGTGGCCGCGATCGGCGTCGCGGTCGCCCTGCTGGTGATGATGTCGCTGTTCCCCGCCCTCCTGGTGGTCTGCGGCCGGTGGCTCTTCTGGCCGCTGATCCCGCACAACGGTTCGGACGAGCCCACCGAGCGCGGTGTCTGGGCCCGCACGGGCCGCCGTATCGCCCACCGCCCGCGCCTGACCTGGAGCGTCACCGCGGTGGCCCTCGCGGCGCTGGCCCTTGGCCTGACGCAGCTGCGCGCCGAGGGGCTCAGCAACGCGGACTCATTCACGGACAAGCCGGACTCGATCGTGGGCCAGGAGGTGCAGGCGGAGTACTTCCCCGCGGGCAGCGGTGACCCACTGGTGGTCGTGGCGAACACGGCCCAGGGCGACCAGGTCCGCAGAGTGGTCGCGCGGACCCGCGGCGTGGACCGGACGAGCGTCGCCGTACCGCCGGGGACGAAGGCGGAGTCCGGGGGCCGGGTCCTGTTCGAGGCGACTGTGACCGACCCCTCCGACAGCGAGGCGGCCAAGCAGACCGTGGAGCGGGTGCGCGAAGCGGTGCACGCGGTGCCCGACGCGGACGCGCAGGTGGGCGGCGGCACGGCCGCCCTCCTGGACATGGACCGCGCCACGACCCACGACAACAAGCTGGTGATCCCGCTCGTCCTCGTGGTCGTCCTGCTGATCCTGACCGTGCTGCTGCGCGCCCTGATCGCGCCGCTGCTCCTGATCGCGACGGTGGTGCTCTCGTTCTCCGCCGCGCTCGGCATCAGCGCGCTCGCCTTCCACCACCTCTTCGACTACGCGGGCGAGTCCACGGACTTCCCGCTCTTCGTCTTCGTGTTCCTGGTGGCACTCGGCATCGACTACAACATCTTCCTGTCGACCCGCATCCGTGAGGAAGCGGGCCGACAGGGCACCCGTGCGGGCGTGCTCACGGGCCTCGCCGCGACCGGCGCGGTCATCACGTCGGCGGGCCTGGTCCTCGCGGGCACCTTCGCCGCGCTCGGCACGCTCCCGATGGTGGCGTTCGCCGAGATCGGCTTCGCGGTCGCGCTCGGCGTCCTGCTCGACACCTTCGTCGTACGGTCCGTCCTGGTCACCGCGTTGTTCCTGGACGTGGGGCCGAAGGTGTGGTGGCCGCACGCCCTGAGCAAGGACCCCGCCGCCCGTACGCCCTCGACCGTGGTGGCGGGCAAGGGCACCGGAAAGGAGACGGGAGCGGAGTCAGGCAGTCCGCCGGATCAGCGCTAGGTACATCGCGTCCGTGCCGTGCAGATGCGGCCACAGCTGGACGTCGGGCCCGTCACCGAGCGCCGGTACGTCCTGCATCAGCGGCCGGGCGTCGATGAGCTCGGCACCCGGGTGCTGCTTGAGCACGTCGTCGACGACGGCACGCGTCTCCGCGAGATGCGGTGAACAGGTGGCGTACCCGACGACGCCTCCGACCCGCACGGACTCCAACGCGGTACGCAGCAGCCCCCGTTGCAGCGGCGCGAAGCCGTCCAGATCCTCGGGGCGGCGGCGCCAGCGGGCCTCGGGGCGACGGCGCAGGGCGCCGAGTCCCGTGCAGGGCACGTCCATCAGGACACGGTCGAAGGTGCCGGGCTGCCACGGCGGCCGGGTGCCGTCGGCGGCGATGACCTCGTACGGTCCCGGGTTGCCCCGCAGTGCCTGGGCGACGAGGCGGGCCCGGTGCGGCTGCTTCTCGGCGGCGAGCAGGACGGCGCCCCGCTGCGAGGCGAGACCGGCGAGCATGGCGGCCTTGCCGCCGGGGCCCGCGCATCCGTCGAGCCACCTCTCGTCGCGCCCCTCCACCGGGGCGTTCGCGAGTGCGATCGCGACGAGCTGGCTGCCCTCGTCCTGGACCCCGGCGCGGCCTTCGCGCACGGCCTCGATCGACCCGGGCTCGCCGCCTTCGCTGAGCCGCACGGCATACGGCGACCAGCGACCCGGCAGCGCGGACTCCTCGCCGACCGCGTCCAGGAGCTCATCGGCGGTGGTGCGTCCCGGCCGGGCCACGAGGGTCACCTCGGGCCGCTCGTTGTCGGCCTCCAGGAGGTCCTCGATGCCAGCACGGCCGCCGCCGAGCGCGTCCCAGAGCGCCGAGACGACCCAGCGGGGGTGCGAGTGGACGACGGCGAGATGGTCCTCGGCATCGTCGTCGTAGGGCGGCGCGACCTTCTCCACCCAGGTGTCGAGATCGTCGGCGGCGACCTTGCGCAGGACCGCGTTGACGAACTTGGCCCGCCCGTCACCGAGCACCACGCGCGCCAGCTCCACGGAGGCGGAGACGGCGGCGTGCGTCGGGATGCGCGTGCCGAGCAACTGGTGCACGCCCATGTTCAGGACGTCGAGCACCGGCGGGTCGACCTCGCGCAGCGGCCGGTCGATGCAGGCCGCCACGATCGCGTCGTACGTTCCCTGCCTGCGCAGCGTCCCGTAGACCAGCTCGGTGGCGAGCGCCGCGTCACGCGCGTCGAACTTCTCGGGCCCCTCCTTCTCGCGGGCCTTGCGCAGCAGCGGCGGCAGGACGAGGTTCGCGTAGGCATCACGCTCGTCCACGGCACGCAGCGCCTCGAAGGCGAGGAAACGGACGGGGTCCTTCTTGGGACGGCGGTGCGGCTTGCCGGGCTTACCGGACTTGGCCTGCTGCTGGGGACGCCGGCCGGGCTGGTCGTTCAAAGGTGCTCCGCTAGTGGATGGGGGTTGAACCTATTCAGCGTACGTCGGTTGCCCCGACCAGCTCACCCGGGGCGATCCGCACCCCGCGCGCCCAGTCGGCGCCGCGCATCGGCTTCTTGCCCTGCGGCTGGACCCAGAGCAGCTCCACGGCGTGCGAGCCGGAGCCGACGTACACATTGTTCTTGGCGGCCGCGAGCTCGCCGGGCGCGAGGTCCGTGCGGTCCGCGACGAGCGCGGCCTGGATGATCTTCAGTCGCTCCCCGCGGAACACCGTCCAGGCGCCGGGCGCGGGGGTGCAGCCGCGCACGACACGGTCGACGCGGAGGGCCGGGGCGGCCCAGTCCACCTGGGCGTCCTCGACAGTGATCTTCGGGGCGAGAGTGATGCCGTCGGCGGGCTGCGGTACGGCCTTCAGGGAGCCGTCCTCGATGCCGTCCATGGTGGCGGCGAGCAGCCCGGAGCCCGCGAAGGCGAGGCGGGTGAGCAGGTCACCGCTGGTGTCGGTGGCGCGGACGACCTCGGTGACGGTGCCGTACACGGGCCCGGAGTCGAGCCCCTGCTCGATCAGGAAGGTGGAGGCGCCGGTGATCTCGTCCCCCGCCATCACGGCGTGCTGCACGGGCGCGGCTCCGCGCCAGGCGGGCAGCAGCGAGAAGTGCAGGTTGACCCACCCGTGGGCCGGGACATCCAGCGCGACCTTGGGCAGCAGAGCGCCATAGGCGACGACCGGGCAGCAGTCGGGCGCGATCGCACGCAGCCGCGCAAGGAAGTCCTCGTCGCGCGGCTTCACCGGCTTGAGCACCTCGATCCCGGCCTCCTCCGCGCGCTGGGCGACGGGGCTCGCGATCAGTCTGCGGCCACGGCCCGCGGGGGCGTCGGGCCGGGTGACGACGGCGGCCACCTCGTGCCGGTCGGAGGCGATCAGGGCGTCCAGGGCGGGGACGGCGACCTCGGGGGTGCCTGCGAAGACGAGCTTCATCGGTGGCTGTCGGCCTCTCGGAACGAAAAGATGCGGGAAGCACACCAGTCTATGAGCCGTGGGGGTGGGGCGCGCTCCGCGGGGCACAAGCACGGGGGGGTGGGCACGGAGGCGTAAGCACGGGCCGCGCTTCATGCGGCGCCTTCCGTCAGGCCGTTCGCCCCGTGCGGTCATACCGCGTACGGCTCTCCCGGGGGCGTACGTGTGGCCGCGCGCCCTGCGCATATGCGCACACGCCCCCGAAGCGTGACCCCACACGAACTAGCGCGTTGGTCAAGAAAGAGTTGACCACAACGGGCCGCGATGGCGGCCCGATCCTTTTCAACGCCGGTTCGAGAGGCTTGTTCATGGCCGACCACGCAACCCACGACGCCCAGGCACGGGCCAGCCTGCACCTCCTGGTTCGGGACATCGAGCGGGTCCGCCGGCAGGTGGACGCACTGCGTACCCTCACCGCCCAGCTCGGCAACGTCTACCGCCCGCGCCGCTCCAGCCCCTCCGCGGGCTTCGTCGTGTACGGGCGTGCCCCTGCCCCGACCGTCCGCCTCGCCCAGGAACTCCGGGACAGCGTGGAGACGCTGGTGACCGCCGCGGTGGACTTCGACCGCTCGCTGGGCTTTTCGTGGGACGCGGTGGGCTCGGCCCTCGGGGTCACCAAGCAGGCGGTGCACCGCCGTTACGGCGCCCGCCGGGCCACGACGCAGGCCGCTGCGGAAGCGGAGCGCGCCACGGAGACGGTGCCCGTCCCCACGACCGCCCGCCCCCCGGTCCCGGTCGGCGCCCCTCTGCCCTCGGTGCCCGCGGCGCGCGCGATGCCGACCCAGCCCACGGCAGGCAGCCCCGCCCTCCGCGAAGAGCCCCGCCCCAGCATCTTCCCGAGCCCACGCAACGGCTGAGCACGACGGCTGAGCACGACAACTCGGCGGCTGTCCTACCGGTTTCCCCGGTGCGGGCAGCCGCCGTCGTTTTTGAGCAGCAGGCGCCGGCCCCCGGAGAGGCAGGCACTGCACGAAAGGGCGGCCTAGCCGATGTCCAGTGGGTCGACCCGGATCCGTACAGGCTCCCCGGCCCCCCGGGCCATCCGCGCGGCCTGAGCCGCCTTCAGCGCGGCGGCAAGCGCCGCGCCGCTGCCCGGCGGCACCCGGACCAGCACCCGCTCCCACCGCTCCCCGGCCGGCGCCGCCCCCGCCCGGCGCGCGGGGCCGGGCCCCGCGTCCGGCACGGGAACGGGCCCCAACACCACCGCGTCCCCCGGAAGTTCGGCCGCCGCGAGGAACTCGGTGAGCGCCTCCGAGGTGCCCGCCACGGAGGCCATCCGCGACACGGGCGGAAACCCCAGCTCGGCCCGCTCGGAGAGCTCCCGCACCGCATGCCCCACGGGATCCCACCGCACAAGGGCCTGCACGGGCCGCAGGGTCGGCTCGGCGACGACCACCACGGTGCCGCCCGCCCCTTGGGGCCGCACCAGGGCGGAGGCCCCGATCCACCGCCGCAGCGCTTCCTCCCCGGCCCGCAGATCGGGCCGCCCCAGCATGGCCCACCCGTCGAGCAGCAGGGCAGCGGCGTAGCCGCCCTCGGCGACGGGCTCCGCCCCCGGTGTACTCACCACCAGCGCGGGCGCCCCCGGCACGGTGTCGAGAACCTGCTCCCGCCCCGACGTCCGCACCGGCACCGCGGGAAACGCCCGCCCCAACTCCTCGGCCGTACGCCGCGCCCCGACCACCTGCGCCCGCAGCCGGAAACCCCCGCACTCCCCGCAGTGCCAGGCGCCTTCGGCCACCCCGCACCAGCCGCACCACAGCCCGCCGCCGTCCCGCGCCTCCAACGGCCCCGCACAGTGCCGGCACCGCGCGGGCTGCCGGCACCTGTCGCAGGCGAGCCGGGGCACGTACCCCCGACGCGGCACCTGGACCAGCACGGGCCCGTGCTTCAGCCCCTCCCGCACCACGTTCCAGGCAAGGGTCGGAAGCCGCGCGGCCCGGGCGGCCTCGTCCCGGGCAAGGTCTCCGTCCCCCACGGTCCGTACGAGCGGCGCGGCCCCCCGCACCTGCTCGCGATCGGCGACCAACGGCGCCGCCCACCCGCTCTCCACCAGCTGCGCGGCCTCAACCGTGCAACTCCAACTCCCCAGCAGAAAGCCGCACTTGTCCCGCGAGGCACGCAGCTCAAGCACCTCACGGACATGCGGAAAGGGAGCGTTGTCATCACTGTGGCTGGCATCGCCGTCGTCCCAGATCACGACGAGCCCGAGATTCCGTACGGGGGCGAACATGGCGGCCCGGGTGCCCACGACGGCCCGCACGGCACCGCGCCGCACGGAGAGCCACTCCCGATACCGCCGCTCCTGCCCCACGTCAGCGGTGAGCAGGGCATGCTGGCCCGCCCCCATGAGCTGGGTCAGGGCCGCATCGACCCTCGCAGCGGGCCGCCCGGCGGGCACGACGACCAGGGCCCCCCGCCCCGACGCCAGAGTCGCCTGCACGGCCCGCGCGATCTCCTCGGCCCACTCGGGCCCGGGAAGGGCGGTCCACACGGCCCGCGGCGCACCCCCCGAGGCCAGCGCCCCGAGGAACTCCGCCCCATGTCCGTACCGCCGCCAGGACCCCGCGTCAGGTGCGGCCGGAGGCGCCGGAGTCTCCCCCGTCGCCCGGGCCTCGGCCCGAGCGTGCCGAGGCGGAACGGCCAGCTGCAGCACGTCGGCGAGGCTGCCCGCGTACCGATCGGCCACGGCCCGGGCAAGCCCGAGCAACTCCCCCTCAAGCACGGGCTCGGGCGAGACGACCTGCGCGAGCGCGGCCAGCGGCCCGGAGTAGTCCGACTCGGCGACCCGCTCCACGAGGAACCCGTCGATCAGCCCCCCGCCCTCACGCCGCCCACTGCGCACGTTCCGCGTCCCGGCCCCGAACCGCACCCGCACCCGCACCCCGGGCTGCGCCTGCTCGTCCAGCTCCTCGGGCACCGCGTAGTCGAAGTACCGGTCAAGATGCAGCACACCCTTGTCCACCAGCACCCGGGCCACGGGCAGACTCTTCGCCAACGCGGCCCCCCGCCACGTCCGAGGCTTGGCCCGCGGCACCTCGGCCTTCCGCACAGCCTCCCGAATAAGCGCAAGCTGCTCCGGAGGCTCGGCCCCGCCGCCCCCCTCAGACCTCTGGTTCTCGCTGCTCACAGCAGCATTCCTACCAGACCCCACTGACACGGCCACGAGCCCGATATCCCCCGCGGCACGACGAAGCCCGGCACCCCCACCAGAGGGGCTCCGGGCTTCGTCGGAACTCGCTGAGCGAGGCGTGCTTACAGCCCCGCAGCCTTCCGCAACGCGTCCACCCGGTCCGTCCGCTCCCACGTGAAGTCGGGGATCGCGCGGCCGAAGTGGCCGTACGCGGCGGTCTGGGCGTAGATCGGGCGCAGCAGGTCCAGGTCGCGGATGATCGCGGCCGGGCGGAGGTCGAAGACCTCGGCGATGGCGGCCTCGATCTTGTCGGTGTCGACCGTGGCCGTGCCGAAGGTCTCCACGAACAGGCCCACCGGCTCGGCCTTGCCGATCGCGTAGGCGACCTGGACCTCGCAGCGGGCCGCGAGGCCGGCGGCGACGACGTTCTTGGCGACCCAGCGCATCGCGTACGCGGCCGAGCGGTCGACCTTGGACGGGTCCTTGCCGGAGAAGGCGCCGCCGCCGTGGCGGGCCATGCCGCCGTACGTGTCGATGATGATCTTGCGGCCGGTGAGGCCGGCGTCGCCCATCGGGCCGCCGATCTCGAAGCGGCCGGTCGGGTTGACCAGGAGGCGGTAGCCGTCGGTCTCCAGCTTGATGCCGTCCTCGAGGAGCGCCTTCAGCTCGGGCTCGACGACGAACTCGCGGATGTCGGGGGCCAGGAGCGAGTCCAGGTCGATGTCCGAGGCGTGCTGGGAGGAGACGACCACCGTGTCGAGGCGGACGGCCTTGTCGCCGTCGTACTCGATGGTGACCTGGGTCTTGCCGTCGGGGCGCAGGTACGGGATGGTCCCGTTCTTGCGGACCTCGGAGAGGCGGCGCGAGAGACGGTGCGCGAGGTGGATCGGGAGCGGCATCAGCTCCGGCGTCTCGTCGCAGGCGTAGCCGAACATCAGGCCCTGGTCGCCCGCGCCCTGCTTGTCGAGCTCATCCTCATCACCCTCGACACGCTTCTCGTACGCCGTGTCGACGCCCTGAGCGATGTCGGGGGACTGCGAGCCGATGGACACCGAGACGCCGCAGGAGGCGCCGTCGAAGCCCTTCTTCGAGGAGTCGTAGCCGATCTCGAGGATCTTGTCGCGCACCAGCTGCGCGATCGGCGCGTACGCCTTGGTCGTGACCTCGCCGGCCACGTGCACCAGGCCGGTGGTGATCAACGTCTCCACGGCGACCCGGGATTTCGGGTCCTCCCGCAGGAGCGCGTCGAGAATGGTGTCGCTGATCTGGTCAGCGATCTTGTCGGGGTGACCCTCGGTCACGGACTCCGAGGTGAAGAGACGGCGGGACACATCGCTCCCTGTGGTTGCAGCGGCTGCTGGCTGATCATTGGTGGACGGCCGGGAGCTGCGCCCGGCGTCGTCCGAGACCAGTTTATCGGTCACACTCGGCCGCCGGACCACGTGTCTCGCCACTTGGGAGTGCTGTGACCTGCGGCACTGCATTGTGCGGTACGACGATCGGTCTCCACCAGAGGGCCTCACGCCCGAATTTCCCGGGTTTGAGGCGCCCAGTGGGTCGATTGTGCCATTTGAGGCCAGGTTTACACCCCTGTTTTGCTGTCGTTTCGACAGGGGGATTCTTCTAGGGGCAGCCCCTGTTCTCTTCAGGAATTCTTCGGCAGCCGTTCGGCGACGAGATCCCAGACCGTGTCCGCGAGCGCTTCCTTGGGGCCGTAGGGAACGGGCGTCTCACTGCCGTCGGCGCCGAGCACGACCGCCTCGTTCTCCTCGGAGCCGAACGTCTTGCGCTCGCCGACCTCGTTGACGACGAGCAGGTCACAGCCCTTGCGCTCCAGTTTGGCGCGGCCGTTGGCGAGCACGTCGTCGGTCTCCGCGGCGAAGCCGACGACGACCTGGCCGGGGCGCGGCCTCTCGGCAGCGATCCCGGCGAGCTCGGCGAGGATGTCGGGGTTGCGGACCAGGGCGATCGGGGCCGGCTCCTGGCCGTCCTTTTTCTTGATCTTTCCTGCCGCGTACGTCTCGGGGCGGAAATCGGCCACGGCCGCGGCCATCACCACGGCGTCGGCGTCCGCGGACGCCTTCAGGGCCGCCTCGCGGAGCTGGACGGCGGTTCCGACGTGCACGATGTCGACGCCCGCCGGGTCCGGCAGCGCCGCGTTCGCCGACAGGAGCGTGACGCGGGCACCCCGCGCCGCCGCACTGCGGGCCAGCGCGTACCCCTGCTTGCCGGAGGAGCGGTTGCCCAGGAAGCGGACCGGGTCGAGCGGCTCGCGCGTCCCGCCCGCGCTGACGACGACGTGCCGCCCCGCGAGGTCGCGGTCCAGGTCTCCGCGCGCCAGGACACGGCGTACGACCTCGAAGAGCTCCACCGGGTCGGGGAAGCGGCCCTTGCCCGTGTCCACGCCCGTGAGGCGGCCGACGGCGGGCTCGACGACGAGGGCGCCGCGGCGGCGCAGCGTGGCGACGTTCTCCTGGGTGGCCGGGTGCTCCCACATCTCCGTGTGCATGGCGGGCGCGAAGATCACCGGACAGCGGGCGGTGAGGAGCGTGTTCGTCAGGAGGTCGCCGGCGAGGCCGTGGGCCGCCTTGGCCATCATGTCGGCCGTCGCCGGGGCGACGATCACGACGTCGGCGGACTGGCCGATCCGGACGTGCGGCACCTCGTGGACGGAGTCCCACACCTCGGTCGAGACCGGGTTGCCGGACAGCGCCGACCAGGTGGCCGCGCCCACGAAGTGCAGCGCGGAATCGGTCGGCACGACGCGCACGTCATGGCCCGACTCGGTCAGCCGCCGCAGCAGCTCACAGGCCTTGTACGCGGCGATTCCGCCGCTGACCCCCAGAACGACCTTGGGCTTGCCCACCGTGCCTCCCCGCACTTCTGATCCCCGCATTCGGGGACGTACGACTCCATGACACACCACAGGCCCGGCAGTCGCGCTGCCGGGCCTGTGCTGAAGAACTGCAAGAAAAGAACTGCGACTACTGGGCCGGGCCCTCGATGGCCTCGGACGTCAGCAGACCCGCGTTGATCTCGCGGAGCGCGATCGAGAGCGGCTTCTCGTGGACGTGGGTGTCCACCAGCGGGCCGACGTACTCCAGCAGGCCCTCACCGAGCTGCGAGTAGTACGCGTTGATCTGGCGCGCGCGCTTGGCGGCGTAGATCACGAGGCTGTACTTCGAGTCGGTCGCTTCGAGGAGCTCATCAATCGGCGGGTTGATGATGCCCTCGGGCGCAGTGATGGAAGAGGACACTCTCTGCCTTCCGATGGGGATTGGCCTTCGAATGGGGAATGAAGGTCAATCCGGGTTACTGAGGATGAAGAAGATCAAACAACTTTCATCAAGGCTAGCAGCTCACGCGCTACATCCTCGACGGAGGTATTGACCAGGGTCGTATCGAACTCGGCCTCGGCGGCCAGTTCGATCTTTGCCGCGCCGAGCCTGCGCTCGATCACCTCGGGCGCCTCGGTCCCCCGGCCGGTGAGCCTGCGGACCAGCTCTTCCCAGCTCGGCGGGGCGAGGAACACCAGCTGAGCCTCGGACATCGACTCGCGGACCAGGCGCGCGCCCTGCAGATCGATCTCCAGGAGGACGGGCTCGCCCGCCTCCAGGCGCTTGAGGACGGCACCCCGTGGAGTGCCGTAGCGGTTGCCCGCGAACTCGGCCCACTCCAGAAGCTCGCCGTTGGCGATCAGCTTGTCCATCTCATCGTCGGAGACGAAGAAGTAATGAACGCCGTCCTTCTCGCCGGGGCGCGGCTTCCGGGTGGTGGCCGAGACCGAGAGCCAGACCTCGGGGTGTTCTTTGCGCATATGAGCGACGACCGTGCTCTTGCCGACCCCGGAAGGGCCGGAGAGCACGGTCAGCCGCGGACGTACGTCCGGGGGCACGGGGGTCGTCCCCCGGGATGTTGCAGCCATGCAGCGATTATCCAGGTTCTCAGGAGTGCCTGAGAACGTCAGGCAGGACCACCGCCGAACTCACGCTCCAAGGAGGCGATCTGGTTGGAGCCGAGACCCCGCACACGGCGGCTCTCGGAGATGCCAAGTCGCTCCATGATCTGCTTGGCGCGGACCTTGCCCACGCCCGGCAGGGACTCCAGGAGAGCGGAGACCTTCATCTTGCCGATGACATCGTTCTCCTGACCCTGCTTGATGACCTCGTGAAGCGAGGCGCCGGAGTGCTTGAGTCGATTCTTGACCTCGGCCCGCTCCCGGCGAGCCGCGGCGGCCTTTTCGAGCGCGGCTGCGCGCTGTTCAGGGGTAAGGGGCGGAAGAGCCACGCCTACGTCACCTCGGATGTCGAACTGTCGGATACGGACCGGTGAGGAACCTAGTCGCCCCACACCTGGTGAGCAACGTGCAACGCGCTTGCCCGTTCGCTCTCGTCGGAGACTAGCGGGCATGGCCGCCAGAGTCAGCGAGAACAGACGAAAAGTCCTGGTCAGCCTCTGTCGAGGTGTGCATTTCGGGCATTTCACCCCGGATTTGGCCCGGCGAGGCATCAACGAAACGTAGGGACGTGGCCGGACACGTCCTTCGAAGGCGGAAAAACACCCTCAGGCCGAGGCGACGGCCTCGCGAATCTCGTCCGCGAAGCGGCTCGCGGCGACGCGAAGGCCCGCGGCGTCGGGACCGTGCCGCAGGACACCGCGGCTGACGCTCGGCACGACATTGCGCACGGCGTCCCCGAAGACACCCGGCAGATCGGCCGGGGTGGCTCCCTGCGCCCCGATGCCGGGGGCGAGCAGCGGACCGTTGACCGCCAGGTCGTACGACGACAGGTCGCCCAGCGTGGCCCCTACGACTGCGCCG
Source organism: Streptomyces sp. NBC_01283 (assembly GCF_041435335.1). Taxonomy (NCBI): domain Bacteria; kingdom Bacillati; phylum Actinomycetota; class Actinomycetes; order Kitasatosporales; family Streptomycetaceae; genus Streptomyces; species Streptomyces sp. NBC_01283. The sequence goes on along the minus strand of NZ_CP108430.1, from coordinate 7,534,048 downwards.
AAGGAGCCCAGGGGCTCCGCACCGGCGTTCTCCGCCGCCAGGTGCCCAAGGATCGTCGCGCCGATCGTGCGGCCATCCGCGCGCACCGCGTGCTGCACCTCGGCGCCCTCGGGGTTGGAGGTGAGGGCGAGCACGAAGAGTCCGGTGCCGTTCTCGCGCGCGAGGTCGACGGCCGGCTTCAGCGAGCCGTAGCCGAGGTAGGGCGAGACGGTGAGGGCGTCGGAGAACAGCGGCGAGTCCTTGTGCAGGAAGGTCTCGGCGTACGCGGCCATCGTCGAGCCGATGTCGCCCCGCTTGGCGTCCATGACCACCAGGGCCCCGGCCGCGCGCAGCTCCTGGACCGCCTTCTCAAGGACGGCGATGCCGCGCGAGCCGAAGCGCTCGAAGAACGCGCTCTGCGGCTTGAACACCGCGACGCTCCCGGCGAGCGCCTCGACGACGGTGCCGGTGAACTTCTCCAGGCCCGCGACGTCGTCGTTCAGGCCCCAGGCGGACAGCAGGGAGGCGTGCGGGTCGATGCCGACGCAGAGCGGACCGCGCTCGTCCATGGCGTGACGCAGGCGCGTACCGAAGGGTTCGAGGGCACTCATGCTGGTCATCGGGGTTTCCTTACGTCGGCGCCGACGGCCTCGGCGAGCGTGGCGTACGGGGAGGTGTTCAGCCGGGCGGCAAGACCCTTGTGGATCGCGCGGCCCCAGAAGGGCCCTTCGTAGATGAACGCGCTGTAGCCCTGCACCAGGGTGGCGCCCGCGAGGATGCGCTGCCAGGCGTCCTCGGCGTTCTCGATGCCGCCGACGCCCACGAGCGTGATGCGGTCGCCCACGCGCGCGTAGAGGCGGCGCAGGACCTCCAGGGAGCGCTCCTTGAGGGGCGCCCCGGAAAGGCCGCCGGTCTCTCCGTAGAGCGAAGGTTCGGATTGCAAACCGAGGCTCTCGCGCGCGATGGTCGTGTTCGTCGCGATGATGCCGTCCAGGCCGAGCTCGACGGCCAGGTCGGCGACCGCGTCGATGTCCTCGTCCGCGAGGTCGGGGGCGATCTTCACGAGGAGCGGCACGCGCCGTCCGGTGACGCTCCGGTCGGCCGCATCGCGTACGGCGGACAGCAGCGGCCGCAGCGACTCCGTGGCCTGGAGGTTGCGCAGGCCGGGGGTGTTCGGGGAGGACACATTCACCACGAGGTAGTCGGCGTGGGCGGCGAGCCGCTCGGTCGACTTCACGTAGTCGGCGGCGGCCTCCTCCTCGGGGACGACCTTGGTCTTGCCGATGTTCACGCCCACGACCGTCTTGAAGACGGCCTTGCGGGCGCCCAGGCGCTCGGCCACGGCCGCGGAGCCCTCGTTGTTGAATCCCATGCGGTTGATCAGCGCACGGTCCTGCACGAGGCGGAACAGCCGCTTCTTGGGGTTGCCGGGCTGCGGCTCCCCCGTGACGGTGCCGATCTCGATGTGGTCGAAGCCCAGCATCGACATGCCGTCGATCGCCACGGCGTTCTTGTCGAAGCCCGCCGCGAGGCCGAAGGGCCCGTGCATCCGCAGCCCGAAGGCCTGGGTGCGCAGCTCCTTGTGGCGCGGCGCGAGCACGGCCGCGACGAAGGTGCGCAGCACGGGGATACGGGCCGCGAGCCGGATCCAGCGGAAGGCCAGGTAGTGGGCCTGCTCCGGGTCCATGCGCTTGAAGACGAGGTCGAAGAAAAACTTGTACATGTACGTGTCCTCAGGTGTGCTCACCAGAAGGGGGACACCGGATCGGTGTCCCCCTGGTGGGCTGCTAGTCGCGGGCCGCGGTCAGATGCTCCGCGTGTTCCTGGAGTGAACGGACGCCCACGTCCCCGTGGTTGAGCGCGTCGATGCCCTGGACGGCGGCGGCGAGCGCCTGGACCGTCGTCAGGCACGGCACTGAGCGGGAGACCGCCGCCGTACGGATGTCGTAGCCGTCGAGGCGGCCGCCGGTGCCGTACGGGGTGTTGACGATGAGGTCGACCGCGCCGTCGTGGATGAGCTGGACGATCGTCTTCTCGCCGTTCGGACCCTCGCCCTCGCTCTGCTTGCGCACGATCGTGGCGTTGATGCCGTTGCGCTTGAGCACCTCGGCCGTGCCGGACGTGGCGAGCAACTCGAAGCCGTGCGCGACCAGTTCACGCGCCGGGAAGATCATCGAGCGCTTGTCGCGGTTGGCGACGGAGATGAAGGCGCGGCCCTTGGTGGGCAGCGGGCCGTACGCGCCCGCCTGCGACTTGGCGTACGCCGTGCCGAACACCGAGTCGATGCCCATGACTTCGCCCGTGGAGCGCATCTCCGGGCCGAGGACGGTGTCGACGCCGCGCCCGTGGATGTCGCGGAAGCGGCTCCACGGCATGACGGCTTCCTTCACCGAGATCGGCGCGTCCATCGGCAGGGTGCCGCCGTCGCCGGTCGCCGGGAGCATGCCCTCGGCGCGCAGCTCGGCGACGGTCGCGCCGAGCGAGATGCGCGCGGCGGCCTTGGCCAGCGGCACCGCGGTCGCCTTCGAGGTGAAGGGGACGGTGCGCGAGGCACGCGGGTTGGCCTCCAGGACGTACAGGATGTCCCCGGCCATCGCGAACTGGATGTTGATGAGCCCGCGGACGCCGACGCCCTTGGCGATGCCCTCCGTGGAGGCCCGCAGGCGCTTGATGTCGAAGCCGCCCAGCGTGATCGGGGGCAGCGCGCACGCCGAGTCGCCGGAGTGGATGCCGGCCTCCTCGATGTGCTCCATGACGCCGCCGAGGTAGAGCTCGTGGCCGTCGTAGAGCGCGTCCACGTCGATCTCGATCGCGTCGTCGAGGAAGCGGTCGACGAGCACCGGCCGCGAGGGGCTGATCTCGGTCGACTCCTCGATGTACGCGGCGAGGCGCGTCTCGTCGTAGACGATCTCCATGCCACGGCCGCCGAGCACGTACGACGGACGTACGAGGACGGGGTAGCCGATCTCGTCGGCGATGGCCTTGGCCTCGGAGAAGGTGGTCGCGGTGCCGTGCTTGGGCGCGGGGAGACCGGCCTCGGCGAGCACGCGGCCGAAGGCGCCGCGGTCCTCGGCGGCGTGGATGGCCTCGGGCGGGGTGCCCACGACCGGCACGCCGTTGTCCTTGAGCGCCTGCGCGAGGCCGAGCGGGGTCTGGCCGCCGAGCTGGACGATGACGCCCGCGATCGGCCCTGCCTGCGCCTCGGCGTTGACGATCTCCAGCACGTCTTCGAGCGTCAGCGGCTCGAAGTACAGGCGGTCGGAGGTGTCGTAGTCCGTGGAGACCGTCTCGGGGTTGCAGTTGACCATCACGGTCTCGTAGCCCGCGTCGCTCAGCGCGAAGGAGGCGTGGACGCAGGAGTAGTCGAACTCGATGCCCTGGCCGATGCGGTTGGGGCCCGAGCCCAGGATGATGACCGCGGGCTTCTCGCGCTTGGCGACCTCGTTCTCCTCGTCGTACGAGGAGTAGAAGTACGGCGTCTTCGCGGCGAACTCGGCGGCGCAGGTGTCGACCGTCTTGTAGACCGGGCGCACCCCGAGGGCGTGGCGCACCTCGCGGACGACGTCCTCGCGCAGACCGCGGATCTCCGCGATCTGGTGGTCGGAGAAGCCGTGCCGCTTGGCCTCGGCGAGCAGGTCGGCGTCCAGGCGCTCGGCGGCGGTCAGCTCGTCCGCGATCTCCTTGATCAGGAAGAGCTGGTCGACGAACCACGGGTCGATCTTCGTGTACTCGAAGACCTCTTCGGGCGTGGCGCCGGCGCGGATGGCCTGCATGACGGAGTTGATGCGCCCGTCGGTCGGCCGGACGGCCTCTTCCAGAAGAAGAGCCTTGTCGCCGGGCTCGCCCACGAAGGTGAACTGCGAGCCCTTCTTCTCCAGGGACCGCAGCGCCTTCTGCAGCGCCTCGGTGAAGTTGCGGCCGATCGCCATGGCCTCGCCGACCGACTTCATGGTGGTCGTCAGGGTGGAGTCCGCCGAGGGGAACTTCTCGAAGGCGAAACGCGGGGCCTTGACCACCACGTAGTCGAGCGTCGGCTCGAAGGAGGCCGGGGTCTTCTCGGTGATGTCGTTCGGGATCTCGTCCAGCGTGTAGCCGACAGCCAGCTTTGCGGCGATCTTCGCGATCGGGAAGCCGGTGGCCTTCGACGCGAGCGCCGATGACCGCGAGACACGCGGGTTCATCTCGATGACGATGACCCGGCCGTCCGTCGGGTCGATGGCGAACTGGATGTTGCAGCCGCCGGTGTCGACGCCGACCTCGCGGATGATCGCGATGCCGACGTCACGGAGGGTCTGGTACTCGCGGTCGGTCAGCGTCATCGCGGGCGCGACGGTGATCGAGTCGCCGGTGTGCACGCCCATCGGGTCGAAGTTCTCGATGGAGCAGACGACCACGACGTTGTCGTTCTTGTCGCGCATCAGCTCCAGCTCGTACTCCTTCCAGCCGAGGATGGACTCCTCGAGGAGTACCTCGGTGGTCGGCGAGAGCGTGAGGCCCTGTCCGGCGATGCGGCGCAGCTCCTCCTCGTCGTGGGCGAAGCCGGAACCGGCGCCGCCCATGGTGAAGGAGGGGCGGACGACGACGGGGTAGCCGCCGAGCTCGTCGACGCCCTTGAGGACGTCGTCCATGGAGTGGCAGATGTACGAGCGCGCGGACTCGCCGTGCCCGATCTTCTTGTGGACCTCTTCGACGACGCCCTTGAAGAGGTCGCGGTCCTCGCCCTTGTTGATCGCCTCGACGTTGGCGCCGATGAGCTCGACACCGTACTTCTCCAGGACTCCCTGCTCGTGCATGGAGATCGCGGTGTTGAGCGCGGTCTGGCCGCCCAGGGTGGGCAGGAGCGCGTCGGGGCGCTCCTTGGCGATGATCTTCTCGACGAACTCCGGGGTGATCGGCTCGACGTAGGTCGCGTCGGCGATCTCCGGGTCGGTCATGATCGTCGCCGGGTTCGAGTTCACCAGGATGACGCGCAGGCCCTCGGCCTTGAGGACGCGGCAGGCCTGGGTGCCGGAGTAGTCGAACTCCGCTGCCTGGCCGATGACGATCGGACCGGAGCCGATGACCAGGACGGACTGGATATCGGTGCGCTTAGGCACGCTGGGCTCCTTCTGCGGTCATCAGAGATACGAAGCGGTCGAAGAGGTACGCGGCGTCGTGCGGACCCGCGGCGGCTTCGGGGTGGTACTGGACGCTGAACGCGGGCTGGTCGAGGAGCTGGAGCCCCTCCACCACCTGGTCGTTGAGGCACACGTGGGAGACCTCGGCGCGCCCGTAGGGGGTGTCGGAGACCTTGTCGAGCGGCGCGTCGACGGCGAAGCCGTGGTTGTGCGCGGTGACCTCGACCTTGCCGGTCGTGCGGTCCTGCACGGGCTGGTTGATGCCGCGGTGGCCGTACTTCAGCTTGAACGTGCCGAAGCCGAGGGCGCGGCCGAGGATCTGGTTGCCGAAGCAGATACCGAACAGCGGGGTCTTGCGCTCCAGGACGGCCCGCATGACGGCGACGGGGCCGTCCGCGGTCGCCGGGTCGCCGGGACCGTTGGAGAAGAACACGCCGTCGGGCTGGACCGCGTAGATGTCCTCGGCGGTCGCGGTCGCGGGCAGGACGTGCACCTCGATGCCACGCTCGGCCATGCGGTGCGGGGTCATGCCCTTGATGCCGAGGTCGACGGCGGCGACGGTGAAGCGCTTCTCGCCGATCGCGGGGACGACGTACGTCTCCTTGGTGGCGACCTCGGCGGCGAGGTCCGAGCCCTTCATCTCGGGCTGCTGACGGACCTCGGCGAGCATCACGCCCTCGTCCGGGAGTGCGTTGCCGGAGAAGATCCCGACGCGCATGGCGCCGCTCTCGCGCAGGTGGCGGGTGAGGGCACGCGTGTCGATGCCGCTGATGCCGACGACGCCCTGGTTGACGAGTTCCTCGTCGAGCGTGCGCTGCGAGCGCCAGTTGGAGGGCACGCGCGCGGGGTCGCGCACGACGTAGCCGGCGACCCAGATCTTCTTCGACTCGGGGTCCTCGTCGTTCACGCCCGTGTTGCCGACGTGCGGGGCCGTCATGACGACGACCTGGCGGTGGTACGAGGGGTCGGTGAGCGTCTCCTGGTAGCCGGTCATGCCGGTGGAGAACACCGCTTCGCCGAAGGTCTCCCCCACGGCCCCGTAGGCGCGGCCGCGGAAGATGCGGCCGTCCTCCAGGACGAGTACGGCGGGAGTCTTGTGGGCTCCCCTGGTGGAGGTCGTCATCGTGCGGTGCCTTCCTTCGTGCTGGTCGTGTTGATCATGTTGTTGATGGCCTCGACCCACTGGGCCTGCTCGGCCGCGTGGTCCGAGCGGAAGCCCGAGTCGAGCAGCTTCTCGCCGTGCTCCCACGTGACGATCAGCAGACCGCCCTCCGCGAGGACCTTTCCGGCGATGCCCTTGTCGAGTCTGGCCTCGCGCAGCTGTGCGGCCGGGACGAAGAAGTCGGCCGCCCCGGGGCGTACGACATCGAGGCCCGCGTCCGTGAGCGTCAGCTCCACGCGGCTGCGGGTACCGAGGCCGTGCGCCACGATGCGGTCCAGCCACTGCCCTGCCGTGGTCGAGCCGTGGTAGCGGCCGGTCAGCTCAAGTCTCGCCGGGCCCGGGTCATCCGGCACCACGGGAAGCGGCGGCAGGTCGCCCTGGAGCGTGCCGCGCCACTTCCAGCCCTCGCGCATCAGCCAGTAGACGAGCGCGATGAAGAGCAGCAGTCCGACGACCCAGCCCGCGCGAGCGGCCCAGTCCGTCACGTCCGCCGACTTCTTCTCGGCGGCGAGCACGGCGGCGTTTCCTGCGGCGGCAGAGATCAGAGATGTCACGCGAGCTTCCCGTCGACGAGCGTGGCGCGGCCCCGCAGCCACGTGTGCGTCACGCGACCGGGCAGCTCACGGCCCTCGTAGGGGGTGTTGCCGCTGCGCGAGGCGAAGCCCGCGGGGTCCACGACACCACGGTAAGCCGGATCGAGAAGCGTGAGGTTCGCGGGCTCACCTGCCGAGACGGGGCGGCCGTGGGTGGTGGCGCCACCGATCCGGGCGGGCTTGACGGACATCCGGTCGGCGACCGCGGCCCAGGTCAGCAGGCCCGTCTCGACCATCGTCTGCTGGACGACGGAGAGCGCCGTCTCCAGGCCCACCATGCCCATGGCGGCCGCGGCCCACTCGCAGTCCTTGTCCTCGTGCGGGTGCGGGGCGTGGTCGGTGGCGACGATGTCGATCGTGCCGTCGGCCAGGGCCTCGCGCAGCGCCATGACGTCGCGCTCGGTGCGCAGCGGCGGGTTGACCTTGTAGACCGGGTTGTACGAGCGGACCAGCTCGTCGGTCAGGAGCAGGTGATGCGGGGTGACCTCGGCGGTGACGTCGATGCCGCGCGACTTCGCCCAGCGGACGATCTCGACGGATCCGGCGGTCGACAGGTGGCAGATGTGCACCCGCGAGCCCACGTGCTCGGCGAGCAGCACGTCACGCGCGATGATCGACTCCTCGGCGACGGCGGGCCAGCCGCCGAGGCCGAGCTCCGCGGAGACGACGCCCTCGTTCATCTGGGCGCCCTCGGTGAGGCGAGGCTCCTGCGCGTGCTGGGCGACGACGCCGCCGAACGCCTTCACGTACTCCAGGGCGCGGCGCATGATCACGGCGTCGTCGACGCACTTGCCGTCGTCGGAGAAGACGGTGACGCCGGCCGCGGACTCGTGCATGGCGCCGAGCTCGGCGAGCTTCTTGCCCTCCAGGCCGACGGTGACGGCGCCGATGGGCTGGACGTCCGCGTAGCCGCCTTCCTGGCCGAGGCGGTAGACCTGTTCGACGACACCGGCGGTGTCGGCGACGGGGAAGGTGTTGGCCATGGCGAACACGGCGGTGTAGCCGCCGGACGCGGCGGCCCGCGTACCGGTCAGGACGGTCTCGGAGTCCTCGCGGCCGGGCTCGCGCAGGTGGGTGTGCAGGTCGACGAGGCCGGGCAGCAGGATCTTGCCCTCGGCCTCGACCACGGTCGCGTCGCCCGCGTCGATGCCGGTCCCCACCTCGAGGATCGTCTCGCCGTCGATCAGGACGTCCTGGGGCTCGCCGCCAAGGACCTTCGCACCACGGATCAGGGTCTTGCTCATGGTCTTACTTCTCCTCGGAACCGGTGGGGCGGGTGTGGGTGACGGCGGGTTCGTTGCCGCCCAGGAGCAGGTAGAGGACGGCCATCCGGGTGTGGACGCCGTTGGCGACCTGCTCGATGACCGTGCAGCGGTCGGAGTCGGCGACCTCGGCGGTGATCTCCATGCCGCGCACCATCGGGCCGGGGTGCATCACGATGGCGTGCTCGGGCATCTTCGCCATGCGCTCGCCGTCCAGGCCGTAGCGGCGCGAGTACTCCCGCTCGGTCGGGAAGAACGCGGCGTTCATGCGCTCGCGCTGCACGCGCAGCATCATCACGGCGTCGGACTTCGGGAGCACCCGGTCCAGGTCGTACGAGACGTCGCAGGGCCAGCTGTCCACGCCGACCGGCACGAGGGTGGGCGGGGCCACCAGGGTCACCTGGGCGCCGAGGGTGTGCAGGAGGTCGACGTTCGAGCGCGCGACCCGGCTGTGCAGGACGTCGCCGACGAGCGTGATGCGCTTGCCGCTGAGGTCCTTGCCGAGGCCCGCGTCCCTGCCGACGAGGCGGCGCCGCATGGTGAAGGCGTCGAGCAGCGCCTGCGTGGGGTGCTGGTGGGTGCCGTCGCCCGCGTTGATCACGGGGGCGTCGATCCAGCCGGAGGTGGCGAGGCGGTAGGGGGCGCCGGACGCGCCGTGCCGGATGACGACGGCGTCGACGCCCATCGCCTCCAGGGTCTGGGCGGTGTCCTTGAGGGACTCGCCCTTGGAGACGCTGGAGCCCTTGGCGGCGAAGTTGATGACGTCGGCGGAGAGGCGCTTCTCGGCGGCCTCGAAGGAGATCCGGGTCCGGGTCGAGTCCTCGAAGAACAGATTGCAGATCGTGCGGCCGCGCAGGGCGGGAAGCTTCTTGATCGGCCGGTCGGCGACCCGGGCCATTTCCTCGGCGGTGTCGAGGATGAGAACGGCGTCGTCGCGGGTGAGGTCGGCGGCCGAGATGAGGTGTCGCATCATCTGGGTGTACTCCGTCATGTGGAGGTGTGCGGGCACGCGGGCGCGCAGGGGTGTGCCCCGGTGCCCGTGAGGGGAAGACGGTCCTACGCGGAAGCGGGCTTGGCACCGAGCAGCACGGCGTCGCGGCCGTCCTCCTCGGCGAGCTGGACCTTGACCGTCTCCCGCAGCGACGTGGGGAGGTTCTTTCCGACGTAGTCGGCGCGGATCGGGAGTTCGCGGTGGCCGCGGTCGACGAGGACGGCGAGCTGCACCGCGCGCGGGCGCCCGATGTCGTTCAGACCGTCGAGGGCGGCGCGGATGGTGCGACCGGAGAAGAGCACGTCGTCGACGAGGACGACGAGGCGGCCGTCGATGCCGTCACCGGGGATCTCGGTGCGGGCGAGTGCGCGCGGCGGATGCATGCGCAGATCGTCGCGGTACATCGTGATGTCGAGTGAGCCAACCGGGATCGTGCGTCCGGTGATTTCTTCGAGCTTCTCGGCGAGGCGCCGGGCGAGGAATACGCCGCGGGTGGGAATGCCGAGCAGCACCACGTCTTCGGCGCCTTTGGCGCGCTCGACGATCTCGTGCGCGATACGGGTCAACACCCGTGCGATGTCCGGGCCTTCGAGCACGGGCCGCGCGACATCGGGTTCGTTCGTGTTGTTCGAGTCCATATGAAACGGACCTCCTTCTCCGCCTCACGGGACGGACCTTAAAGGACGTCGAAATTGCGCCATCCACGGTACCAGCATCGGCAACACCCCCGGTCACGGCCCCCCTCGGAGGGGTCGGTACGGACCATTCGGCTTGACGCACCCAAGTAACGCTGCGTAACCTCACAGTGAGTTACCGTTCTTCGTCCGGGGAGCTATATGTCCAGCGAATACGCCAAACAGCTCGGGGCCAAGCTCCGCGCCATCCGTACCCAGCAGGGCCTTTCCCTCCACGGTGTCGAGGAAAAGTCCCAGGGACGCTGGAAGGCGGTCGTGGTCGGTTCGTACGAACGCGGCGACCGCGCCGTGACCGTACAGCGCCTTGCCGAGCTGGCGGACTTCTACGGCGTCCCGGTCCAGGAACTGCTGCCCGGCACCGCTCCGGGCGGCGCCGCCGAGCCGCCGCCGAAGCTCGTGCTTGATCTGGAGCGCCTGGCGCACGTCCCGCAGGAGAAGGCAGGCCCGCTCCAGCGGTACGCCGCCACGATCCAGTCGCAGCGCGGTGACTACAACGGCAAGGTGCTCTCGATCCGCCAGGACGACCTGCGCACCCTCGCCGTGATCTATGACCAGTCGCCCTCGGTTCTCACCGAGCAGCTGATCAGCTGGGGAGTCCTGGACGCGGACGCGCGTCGCGCCGTCGCCCACGACGACGTCTGATCCCCAAGGGGCACTTGAGCAGAAACGTAACGCCGGGGTGGCCGGAACCGATCGGGTTCCGGCCACCCCGGCGTTTTACGTGGCCGCCTGCGCCCTCAGAGGCCACAGCGGCCCCCCGAAGCCCTGGACGGCCCCTGAATGCGCCAGAGGGCCCGCAGCGGCGTGCTGCGGGCCCTCTGAGCGGCGTGGGGGTCTTGAGGAACCCCGAACTACGCCTCGTCGCGGCGCAGACTCGGCTTGAGATCCTTGAAGCGGCCCAGCAGGCCGTTCACGAAGGACGGCGAATCGTCCGTCGAGAACTCCTTGGCGAGCTGCACGGACTCGTCGAGCACCACGGCGTCCGGCGTCGCGTCGACCCAGATCAGCTCGTAGGCACCGAGCCGCAGGATGTTGCGGTCCACGACCGGCATCCTGTCCAGGGTCCACCCGACGGCGTACTGCGAGATCAGCTCGTCGATGTGGCGCGCGTGCTGCGCGTACCCCTCGACCAGCTCCATCGTGTACTCGCTCACCGGCGGCTGCCGGGTATCGGCCCGCGAGTGGCGCACCCAGTCCGCGAGGACCGTCACTACGTCGGCGCCACGCTGGTCGGCCTCGAAGAGGATCTGGAAGGCGCGCTTGCGGGCCGTATTACGAGCAGCCACGGTTAGCTGTTCACCCGGCCGAGGTAGCCGCTGTCACGGGTGTCGACCTTGATCTTCTCGCCGGTGGTGATGAAGAGCGGCACCTGGATCTGGTGGCCGGTCTCCAGCGTCGCGGGCTTGGTGCCGCCGGTGGAGCGGTCGCCCTGGACGCCGGGCTCGGTCTCCTGGATGACCAGCTCGACGGCGGCCGGCAGCTCGACGAAGAGGACTTCGCCCTCGTGCTGCGCGACGGAGGCCGTGAAGCCCTCGATCAGGAAGTTGGCGGCGTCACCGACCGACTTCTTGTCGACGTGCAGCTGGTCGTACGTCTCCATGTCCATGAAGACGAAGTAGTCGCCGTCCATGTAGGAGAACTGCATGTCGCGCTTGTCGATCGTCGCCGTGTCGACCTTGACGCCGGCGTTGAACGTCTTGTCGACGACCTTGCCCGACATCACGTTCTTGAGCTTGGTGCGCACAAAGGCGGGGCCCTTGCCGGGCTTGACGTGCTGGAACTCGACGACGGACCAGAGCTGGCCCCCGTCGAGCTTGAGCACCAGGCCGTTCTTGAGGTCGTTCGTGGAAGCCACGGTTGCGGAATCTCCTGGACTGACGTGGACGACCCCGGCGCACGCGCATAGCTCGAGGCTAGAGCGCGAGCAGCTCCTTGGTCGTAATGGTGAGTAGCTCGGGTCCGCCGTCCGCCTCGGGGCGCACGACGAGCGTGTCATCGATCCGGACACCTCCCCGTCCCGGGATGTGAACCCCCGGTTCGACGGTGACCGGCACGCAAGCGTCCAGTTTACCCATGGCCGCGGGCGCCAACTGCGGGTCCTCGTCGATTTCGAGCCCCACGCCATGTCCCATCAGCGGAGCGAGACCGTCCGCATACCCCGCGGAGTCCAGTACGTGACGTGCCGCGCGGTCGATGTCGCGGTAGGCGGCGCCCGGTACGAGAGCCTCCCTGCCCGCCCGCTGAGCGGCGAAGACGAGGTCGTACAACTCGATCTGCCAGTCCGCGGGAGACGTACCGATGACGAACGTACGCCCGATCTCGCAACGATAACCGCGATAACTGGCCCCGAGGCACACGGAGAGGAAATCCCCCTCCTCCACCCGCCGGTCCGTCGGGCGATGGCCGCCCCGGCCTGCGTTCGGTCCGGTGCCGACGGAGGTCGGGAAGGCGGGCCCGTCCGCGCCGTGGTCGACGAGGCGGCGCTCCAGCTCAAGGGCGAGGTGGCGTTCCGTACGCCCCACGAGAATGGATTCGAGCAGCTCGCCGAGCGCCTGGTCGGCGATCTCGGAGCCGATCCGCAGACAGGAGATCTCCTCCTCGTCCTTGACGAGCCGCAGTTGCTCGACCGCTCCCCCGAGATCCGTGAGCCGCAGCCTCGGCGCGACGGATCCCAGCGCGCGATGCCGGGCGACCGTGAGGTCGTGCTCCTCCACGGCGAGCGAATCGGCGCCCTGCGCCGCCGCGAGGTCGCCGCCCGCGACGGCGGGGTCCCCGCCGGACGCGTCGAGCAGCTGCACCCGCAGCCCCCCGTCGGGCCGGCCCTCGCCCTGCTCGTCACCGAGCGGTCTTGAGCACAGCAGCAGATCCTCGCTGCTGCCCAGCAGGAGCACGGCGCCCTGCGGCGCCGCCCCCGCGAGATACCGCACGTTGGCGGGACGGGACACCAGCGCCGACGCGCTGCCGCCCGCGGCACAACGCTCCCTCAACCGCTCGCGGCGGGCCGCGTACACCTCAGACATGGGACGAGCCTATGAGCGGCGGCGCGGGACGGCCGGTCGAGCGCGTCCGACCGTGGCTCGGCGGCGGACGTCAGGCGGACGCGGCTACCACTGCGGCGGGCTCGCGATGGAGCGGGCGAGGACGTCGTCGAGGATCCGGGCCGTGGCGGGCACGTCCAGCTGGGAGTTGTCGATGATGGGCAGACCCGAGCCGTACCACCCGGCCATGCGGCCGTGGATGCGGGCCACTTCCTCGTCCGTGAGGCGGCGGTTGCCGCTGCGCTCGGCGTTGCGCTCCAGGACGATCTCCAGGCCGGGCAGCAGGACCACAGGAAGCAGGCCGGGGCCCACGTGGCGCTTCCAGCCGCCGAGGCCGACGACCGGGCGGTCGGGGAAGACGGCGTCGTCGAGGATGCAGGAGATGCCGTTGGCCAGGAAGTTCCGTGCGGCGAAGCCACAGGTGCGGCGAGCCAGGCGGTACTGCGCCTCGGAGTGGTCGTTCCAGCCGGACTGGGGGTCCGCGAAGCCCGAGCGCACCCATTCGCGTACGTCGTCGAGGCTGATATGGGCGGTCGGCACCCTGCGGTGCTCCGCCCAGTACTTCGCGACGCTCGTCTTGCCCGCGCCCGCGGGGCCGATCAGGAGGACGGCGAGCGTGGTGGCGCCGGTGTCCGCCTGGGCCGTGCCGGGCGGCGGGCTCGGCATGGCGACGGGGCCGCCGGGCGGGAGCTGGATGTGGCCCGTCGTGTCCGGGGTCGGGGGCACCGGAACACCACCCACCGGGACGTGACCGTGCTGCGGGGCGCCCGGCGCCACGTGCTGCGGTGCCGGGGCGTGCGGATGGGGGGCCGGTCCCTGCGGATGGGGGGCCGTGCCAGGGGGGTGCGGCGCGCCGGCGAAGCCCGGCGCGGGAGGCGGTGGGCCGCCCGGCGCGGCACCCGGCGGCGGACCACTCGGGTGATGTGCGGCCGGGGACCAGCCGGTGGCCGGTCCGTGCCCCGGCTGATGGGGCGGCGGCAGCGGAGACCCCACTGCGTGCTGCATCCGGTGCCACTCCGTCTCGTGCGACTGACGCTGGTCGGGCGGCGGCCGGGGCCACCCGTTACCGAACGGTACCGCCCCCGGCCGACGTTGTGTGAACGGCCGGGGAGGCCGCATGGTGCCCGTGGCTTGTTCCGGCGGGCCGATTCCGTGCTGCTGGAGCGCTAGTTGGACACTTCGCCGTACGCGGCGAGGAGCACCGCGGGGTCGGGTCCCTCCAGGACGGTCGGCTTGCCGAGGCCGTCCAGGACGATGAAGCGCAGCAGGTCACCGCGGGACTTCTTGTCGACCTTCATGGTCTCCAGGAGCTTGGGCCACTGGTCGTAGCGGTAGCTCAGGGGCAGGCCGACCGACTCGAGGACGGTGCGGTGCCGGTCGGCGGTCGCATCGTCGAGACGTCCGGCGAGGCGGCCGAGTTCGGCCGCGAAGGCCATGCCCACGGAGACGGCGGCGCCGTGCCGCCACTTGTAGCGCTCGTTCTTCTCGATGGCGTGCGCCAGGGTGTGGCCGTAGTTGAGGATCTCGCGCAGGCCCGACTCCTTGAGGTCGCCGGAGACGACCTCGGCCTTGACCTTGATGGAGCGCTCGATCAGCTCGGCGGTGTGCCGTCCCTGCGGGCTGCGCGCCGCCTCGGGGTCCTCCTCGATCAGTTCGAGGATCACCGGGTCGGCGATGAAGCCGGCCTTGATGATCTCCGCGAGGCCCGACACGAAGTCGTTGACCGGCAGCGAGTCGAGCGCGGCCAGGTCGCACAGCACGCCCACCGGCGGGTGGAAGGAGCCGACGAGGTTCTTGCCCTCGGCGGTGTTGATGCCGGTCTTGCCGCCGACCGCTGCGTCCACCATGCCGAGCACGGTGGTCGGCACGGCGATCCAGCGGACCCCGCGCAGCCAGGTCGCGGCCACGAACCCGGCGAGGTCCGTGCTGGCTCCGCCGCCGACGCCGATGATGATGTCGCTGCGGGTGAAGCCGGACTGGCCGAGGGCCTTCCAGCAGTACGCGGCGACCTCGGCGGTCTTGGCCTCCTCGGCGTTCGGCACCTGGATGGCGACGACCTCGAAACCCTGGCCCGCCAGGTCCTCGCGCAGCGCGTCGCCCGTCTCGGCGAGCGCCTCGGGGTGGATGATCGCGACGCGCTTGGTCCGCTCGCCGATCAGGCCGGGCAGTTCACCGAGGAGCTGCCGCCCGACGAGTACCTCGTACGGCTCGGTGCCCGCGGTGCCGCCGACCTGGATACGGGTGGGCGTCTGCCCAGCCGTCTCAGCCATCTCCGTCATGCTTCCTTCAACTCCAGTGCGTCGAGGACCGCTTGGGCTACCTCTTCGGGGGTGCGGTCGTCGGTGGCGACGACGGCGCGGGCGACTTCGGCGTAGAACTGGCGGCGGGCGTCCATCAGTTCGCGCCACTGCTTGCGCGGGTTGACCGCGAGCAGCGGGCGCGCGACGTTCAGGCCGGTGCGCTTGACGGCCTCCTCGACGTCCATCGAGAGATAGACGACGGGGTGCGGGGCGAGGAGCGCGCGGGTCGACTCGTCGAGGATCGCGCCCCCGCCGAGCGCGAGGATGCCCCCGTGCTCGGCGAGCGCCGTGCGCACGGCATCGCGCTCCAGGTCGCGGAAGTGCGACTCGCCGTCGTCCAGGAAGATGTCAGAGATCTCCCGGCCCTGTGCGGCCACGATGTCGGCGTCGGTGTCCCGGTAGACGGTGCCTAGGCGCTCGGCGAGCAGCGCGCCCACCGTCGACTTGCCCACGCCCATCGGTCCGACCAGAACGATCTGCGGGCCGGTCACCGGATCTGGAGGTTGTCGAGGTACGACCGCACGTTCCGGCGGGTCTCGGGGACGCTGTCGCCGCCGAACTTCTCCGCGACGGCGTCGGCCAGGGTCAGCGCGACCATCGCCTCGGCGACGATGCCCGCGGCCGGGACCGCGCACACGTCCGAACGCTGGTGGTGCGCCTTGGTGGCCTCGCCGGTGGCGACGTCGATGGTGGCGAGCGCGCGCGGCACGGTCGCGATGGGCTTCATCGCGGCGCGCACGCGCAGCAGTTCACCGGTGGTCAGACCGCCCTCGGTGCCGCCGGAGCGGCCGGAGGTGCGCCTGATGCCGTCGTCGGTGGAGACGATCTCGTCGTGCGCCTTGGAGCCCGGCACGCGCGCGAGGTCGAAGCCGTCGCCGACCTCGACGCCCTTGATGGCCTGGATGCCCATGAGCGCGGCGGCGAGCCGCGCGTCGAGCCGCCGGTCCCAGTGCACGTGCGAGCCGAGGCCGACCGGCACGTTGTACGCGAGGACCTCGACGACGCCGCCCAGGGTGTCGCCGTCCTTGTGGGCCTGGTCGATCTCCGCGACCATCGCCTTGCTCGCGTCCGCGTCGAGGCAGCGCACCGGGTCGGCGTCGAGCTTCTCCACGTCGGCGGGGGTCGGGTAGACGCCGTAGGGCGCCTTGGCGCTCGCCAGCTCGGTCACATGGCTGACGATCTCGATCCCGGCCGTCTCCTTGAGGTACGAGCGGGCGACCGCGCCGAGCGCGACGCGGGCCGCGGTCTCGCGGGCGGAGGCGCGCTCCAGGATCGGCCGGGCCTCGTCGAAGCCGTACTTCTGCATGCCCGCGAGGTCTGCGTGGCCGGGCCGGGGCCGGGTCAGCGGGGCGTTACGGGCCAGGTCGGCGAGGATCTCCGGGTCGACCGGGTCGGCCGCCATGACCTGCTCCCACTTGGGCCACTCGGTGTTGCCCACCATGATCGCGACCGGCGAGCCCATGGTCAGGCCGTGCCGGACACCGCCCAGGAAGGTGACCTCGTCGCGCTCGAACTTCATGCGCGCACCGCGCCCATAGCCGAGGCGCCGCCGGGCCAGGTGGTCCGCCACCATCTCCGTGGTGATCGGCACGCCGGCGGGAAGACCCTCCAGCGTCGCGACAAGTGCGGGTCCGTGGGACTCTCCCGCGGTCAGCCAACGCAACCTGCTCAACGGTGCTCCTCATGCTCGCGCCTGGAACTGCGTGGCGCGACCGGGTGCGCGGCCCTGGCCCGCCATCCCCGATCCTCCCACGTCGGGGGCCGGGAGCCGTCCTCCGGTCCAGAAAGCGGACGTCCGGCGGACAGCGGGCGGACGGTCGGCGTACGTCTAGCGCGCGGCCAGCGCGCGCTCTCCTGCCTTGCGCATGGCGGCCAGCGGCGCGGGCGCACGTCCGGTCATCTGCTCGACCTGCAGCACCGCCTGGTGCACCAGCAGGTCGAGGCCGCTGACGACGGCACCGCCGTACATCGACCAGCGAGCCGCCAGAGCGGTGGGCCACGGGTCGTACAGGACGTCGAAAAGGGTCGCGGGCCGCTCGGGCACGGAGGCCGACAGCGCGTCGGTCGCGCCCGCCGGAGTCGTGGCGATCACCAGCGGCGCGCTCAGCGCGCGCCCGGCGTCCGCCCAGTCCGCCGTCCGCACCTGCACGTCGAGCCGCTCGCCCCACTCCCGCATCTCGGCGGCGCGGGCCTGACTGCGTACGTACGCGACGACCTCGCCCGTGCAGATCCGCGCGAGCGCGGCGAGCGCGGACGACGCGGTGGCGCCCGCGCCGAGGATCGCCGCGGACTCGACCTGTTCGATGCCGCGTTCCCGCAGGGCGGCGACCATGCCGGGGATGTCGGTGTTGTCGCCGACGCGGC
This sequence comes from Streptomyces sp. NBC_01283, assembly GCF_041435335.1. Taxonomy (NCBI): domain Bacteria; kingdom Bacillati; phylum Actinomycetota; class Actinomycetes; order Kitasatosporales; family Streptomycetaceae; genus Streptomyces; species Streptomyces sp. NBC_01283. The sequence goes on along the minus strand of NZ_CP108430.1, from coordinate 7,516,547 downwards.
GGCCGTCCTCCGTGACTACGACGGTGTTGACCGCCTCGACGGAGGCGGCGGTCTCGCTGATCTCGTCGAGCAGCGGGATCACCGCGCGCTTGAGCGGCATCGTCAGCGAGAGCCCGGCCCACTCGGGCCCGAGCCCCTTCAGGAAGCCGGGCAGGGCCGCCTCGTCGACGTCGAACAGGTCATACGTCGAGTCGGCCAGACCCAGCTCCCCGTATGCGGCGCGGTGCAGCACCGGGGAGAGGGAATGGGCGATCGGTGAGCCGAGAACTGCGGCTCGGCGGGCACGCTCAGTCGCCATTCTTTTGCCGATCATTGAATTCCTTGACCAGCTTCTCGTGCTCGGTCAGCGTCTTGGTGAACTGGGTCTTCTTTCCGTCGACGGAGATGAAGAACATCCAGCCACCTCCATCCGGAGCCAAGGTGGCCGCCAGCGCCTCGTCGCCCGGGTTTCCGATCGGCCCTGGCGGGAGGCCCCTGTGGTAATAGGTGTTGTACGGGTCCGGGTCAGTCCGGATCTTCGAGATCGGGATATTGATCTCGCTCTGCCGCTTGAGGTAGTTGTACGTCGAGTCGAATTCGAGCTTCTGGTTGGTGACGGTGTTGGACGTCTTGAGGCGGTTGTAGACGACCGATGCCATCTTCTTGAAGTCGTCGTGCGTCATGCCTTCAGCCTGGACCAGGCTGGCCACGGTAAGAACCTGCAGCGGGTCCTTCAACTGCAGTTCGTCGGCCTTCGACTTGAGGCCCAGCTCGTCGTATTTCTGGGTCGCGTGGGCGACCATCTTCTTCAGGACAGCCTCGGGCTTCTGCCCCTTGGCGACCGGGTAGCTGGAGGGGTAGAGGAAGCCTTCCAGCGGGTCCTTGATTTCCTTGTTGCTGTTCGCCCAGTCCGGAAGTCCGAGACTCTTCCATTCGTTCTTTGCGACGCCCGCCGTCGTCCCCTTGTCGAGCTCAAGACGGGTGTCGATCTGCGAATACACCCAAGAATTCCGGCGGCCCTCGGGAATGATGAGGTTATTGCGGCTCTTGGGGCTGAGCATGAGTTCGACCGCACTCTTGGCCGACATTTGCTTCTTCAGGACGTAAACGCCATCCTGAATGGAATCGCCCTTGGGATTCTGTGCCTGCGCGGAGACGAAGGCGTCCACACTCTTGACGACTCCGGCTTCCTTCAGTTTCTGGCCGATCACATAGCCGCCGGATCCCTTCGGGATGTCGACGGTCGCGAGGCCGGTTCCCTCGCCCGCGTAGTCCGGCGACGTACCGAATCGGTCCTGGTAGAACTGATAGCCGAAATAGCCGACTCCGCCGAGACCACCGGCGAAGACCAGCGTCACGACCAGGCAGGCGCAGCCACTCCTGCGCTTCTTCGGTTTCTTGCCGCCCCGGCCGCCCCGACGGTCACCGCGGCCACCACGGCGCCCCGGGTCATCGTCGTCGTCCTCGTCGTCATCGGCGCCGGAGAAGAAGGCGTGCTCGCCCTGGTCCGGTCCCGGATCCCAGTCCTGTTTGGGCTCGGGGTCGGGACGGCGCCGCGACGGCGGCTCCGGCGGGGGGTACGCGTCGGGGGTGCCGTAGAAGTCCGGGCTCTCCGCGCCGTAGCCGCCCTGCTGACCGCCGTAGGGGTCCGACGGATCGGCGCCGTAGGGGACCTGGCCCTGCTGCCCGGCGTCCCAGCCGCCGTTGTACTGCTGCTGCTCCGGGCCGCCGTTGTACCCCTGGTCGGGTCCGCCGTTGTACTGCTGCTGGGGGGCACCCTCGTACTGCTGCTGGGGTCCACCGTCGTACTGCTGCCGGCCTGCGGGCCCGCCGTACTGCTGCTGGCCCGTGCTCCAGTCGTCGTACTGCGCCTGCTGGGGTTGCTGCGGCTGCTGGGCATGCTGCTGAGGGTGGTGGTACTGCCCCTGGCCGCCGTAAGTGGACTGGCCGCCCGAAGGCTGCTGTCCTCCCCATCCGCCGTCCCCGTACAACGGGTCCTCGGGATGCCACGGTTCGGAGCCTGGGCCCCGGCCATACTCAGTCATCGATCCCCTACATGCCGCGAGGCGGGGCCGCCGTCTGAGTGGGAGGGCAACCGTTCCGCCTCTTGATGCTGTGCGGCAGCTGTTCGAACACCGCCGCATCGCGCGGAACGTTACCGTATCGCGATCAGATGACCACTTCGACGCCCTCGCCCGGAGCTTTACCTGACGCCCGTTCGGACTCCAGTGCCTGCTGAAGGATGATGACGGCCGCCGCCTGATCGATGACAGACCTGCCCTTTTTGGACTTCACGCCCGAGGCGCGCAGCCCCTGACTGGCCGTCACTGTGGTCATCCTCTCGTCGAGAAGTCTCACCGGAATGGGCGCGACCAGCCGCGCGAGGTCCTGGGTGAAGGCGCGGACCTTGACGGCCGCCGGGCCCTCGCCCCCCTTGAGGGAGCGAGGGAGACCGACGACGATCTCGATCGGTTCGTACTCCTCGACGAGCTGCTTCAACCGGCGCTGGGCAGCCGGGACATCGCGTCCCGGCACCGTCTCCACCGGCGTGGCGAGGATCCCGTCGGGGTCGCACGAGGCGACCCCGATCCGGGCGTCACCGACGTCGATCGCGAGGCGTCGGCCCCGGCGCATGCCCCCCTCGGAGACGTCCATCAGGCCGTCTCTGCCACGAGGCGCTCGACGGCTGACATGGCGTCGCCGATCGCGGCGGGGTTCTGACCGCCGCCCTGGGCGACGTCCGGCTTGCCGCCGCCACCGCCGCCGAGGGTCTTGGCGGCCGTACGGACGAGGTCGCCGGCCTTGAGGCCGCGCTCGCGGGCGGCTTCGTTCGTGGCGATGACCGTCAGCGGGCGGCCGTTGGCCGTCGTGAACAGCGCCACCACGGCCGGGCGGTCCCCCTGGATGCGGCCGCGCACGTCGAGGACCAGCTTGCGCAGGTCGTCGGCGCCCGTGCCGTCCGGCACCTGGCCGGTGACGAGAGCGACGCCGCGCACGTCCTTGGCGTTGTCGACGAGACCGGCGGCGGCCTGGAGGACCTTCTCCGCGCGGAACTTCTCGATCTCCTTCTCGGCGTCCTTCAGCTTGCCGAGCATGGCGGAGACCTTCTCGGGCAGCTCCTCGGAACGGCCCTTGACCAGTTCCTGGAGCTGGGCGACGACCGTGTGCTCCTTGGCGAGGAAGTTGTACGCGTCGACGCCGACCAGGGCCTCGATACGGCGCACGCCGGAGCCGATGGACGACTCGCCGAGCAGCTTCACCAGACCCAGCTGGGCGGTGTTGTGCACGTGCGTGCCGCCGCACAGCTCCTTGGAGAAGTCGCCGATGGTGACGACGCGGACCCGCTCGCCGTACTTCTCGCCGAACTCGGCGATGGCACCCTGCTTCTTGGCCTCGTCGATCGACATGACCTCGGCCTGCACGTCGAGTTCGTGGGCCAGGACTTCGTTGATCTTCTGCTCGACGTCCGTCATGACGGCCGTGGGCACGGCCGACGGGGAGCCGAAGTCGAAGCGGAAGCGGCCCGGCTGGTTCTCGGAACCGGCCTGGGCGGCCGTCGGGCCGAGCGCGTCGCGCAGCGCCTGGTGCGTGAGGTGCGTGGCGGAGTGGGCGCGGGCGATGGCACGGCGGCGGTGCACGTCGATCGAGGCCCAGACCTGGTCGCCGACGGTGATCTCGCCGACCTGGACGACGCCCTTGTGGACGTGCACGCCGGGGACCGGCTTCTGCACGTCACGGATGTCGACGACGGCGCCGCTGTCGAGGCGGATCCGGCCGGAGTCGGCGATCTGGCCGCCGCCCTCGGCATAGAAGGGGGTGCGGTCCAGGACGACCTCGACCTCGTCGCCCTCGCGGGCGGCGGGGGACGAGACGCCGTTGACCAGGAGGCCGACGATCACGGCCTCGTTCTCGGTGAGGGTGTAGCCGGTGAAGTCCGTGGCGCCGGAGGCGTCGGCGATCTCGCGGTAGGCGTGCAGGTCGGCGTGGCCGGTCTTCTTGGCCTGGGCGTCGGCCTTGGCGCGCTCCCGCTGCTCCTTCATCAGGCGCCGGAAGCCGTCCTCGTCCACGGAGAGGCCCTGTTCGGCGGCCATCTCCAGGGTGAGGTCGATCGGGAAGCCCCAGGTGTCGTGGAGCAGGAACGCCCGGTCGCCGGAGAGGACCGTGCCGCCGGCGGCCTTGGTCTCGGTGACGGCGGTGTCGAGGATGTTCGTGCCGCCCTTGAGGGCCTTGAGGAAGGCGGCCTCTTCGGCGAGCGCGACGGTCTCGATGCGCTTGCGGTCGGTCTCCAGCTCGGGGTACTGCTCGCCCATCGACTTGATGACCGTGTCGACGAGCTCGTGCACGACCGGGCCCGTGGCCCCCATCAGGCGCATGTTGCGGATGGCGCGGCGCATGATGCGGCGCAGCACGTAGCCGCGGCCTTCGTTGCCGGGCGTGACGCCGTCGCCGATGAGCATCACGGACGTACGCATATGGTCGGCGACCACGCGCAGGGAGACGTCCGAGCCCTGCTCGGCGCCGTAGCGGACGCCGGTCAGCTCGGTGGCCTTGTCCATGACGACGCGCAGGGTGTCGGTCTCGTACATGTTCTGCACGCCCTGCAGGATCATGGCGAGACGCTCGAGGCCGAGGCCGGTGTCGATGTTCTTGCTGGGCAGCTCGCCGAGGATCTCGAAGTCCTCCTTCGAGGTGCCCTCGCCGCGCTCGTACTGCATGAAGACCAGGTTCCAGATCTCCACGTACCGCTCGTCGTTGACGGCCGGGCCGCCCTCGACGCCGAACTCGGGGCCGCGGTCGTAGTTGATCTCGGAGCAGGGGCCGCAGGGTCCGGGGACGCCCATGGACCAGTAGTTGTCCTTCTTGCCCAGGCGCTGGATGCGCTCGGCGGGGACGCCCACCTTCTCGCGCCAGATGGTCTCGGCCTCGTCGTCGTCGAGGTAGACCGTCACCCAGAGGCGCTCGGGGTCGAGGCCGTAGCCACCGTCCGCCACGGAGCTGGTGAGCAGCTCCCAGGCGAACTTGATGGCGCCTTCCTTGAAGTAGTCACCGAAGGAGAAGTTGCCGCACATCTGGAAGAACGTGCCGTGCCGTGTGGTCTTGCCGACCTCTTCGATGTCCGGCGTGCGCACGCACTTCTGCACGCTCGTGGCGCGCGAGAACTGCGGCTTGACCTCACCGAGGAAGTAGGGCTTGAAGGGCACCATGCCCGCGGGGACGAGGAGCAGAGTCGGGTCGTCCGCGATGAGCGACGCCGAAGGGACGACGGTGTGCCCGCGCTCCTCGAAGAAGCTCAGCCAGCGGCGGCGAATCTCGGCCGACTCCATCAGTGGTCCTCATTCCGGTTGTACGAGTACTTCGACTTCGAGAGGTACTTGCCCTGCTTGTTCTTGTCGGTCTTGCTGGTCCTGGCGTTCTCGATGGCCACGACCACCCGGCGCTGGCCCGGCAGTTCGGGGTCGACCGGGGCGTCGAGGCCCAGGGCTTCCCCCAGTTCGGCCTCGCGCTGGGCCATGCCGTCGCGGACGTCGAGAGCGAAGTCCTTGAGCTTGTGACCCGCCTCGACCGCCTTGTTCGCGGCCTGCGCCGCGAGGCTTTCGGGGGTCAGTTGCTTGATCTTGCGGTTGACCTTGGTGGTGGCCCACACACCGGCAGCGGCGCCCGCGGTGAACCAGAACGTACGGCGGAACATCGCTGCGTCAGTCCTTCTTCCGCTTGCCCCGCCGCCGCGCGGAGGGGACGGTGCGCCCCACGATCACGGTACGTCGGGCGGGCGCCGGGGGCACATTGGTTGATTCGGGTCCTGCCTTGCGGCCCAGGGCCCTGCGCACCCCGTAGCCGAACGCCGCGACCTTGACGAGGGGCCCGCCGAAGGTGGAGGCCACCGTCGTGGAGAGCGCCGACGCGTTCGACGTGACCTCCTGGACGTCCGAGGCGATGGCGTCGACCCGTTCGATCTGGGTCTGCGCGGAACGCACCGCGGTGGAGGCGTCCGCGAGGAGCGGGACGGCCTGCTCGGTCACTTCCGCGACGAGCTTGGTGGTCGCCCTGAGCGTCTGCGCCAGCCTCACCAGCACCACGGCCAGGAAGGAGACGAGGATCGCCCAGAAGACGGCCACCAGGATCCCGGCCACCTCTCCACCCGACACTGCGCACCGCTCCCTGAACATCGGTCCTGAACATCGAAAAGTCGTCCCCCGACCCTATCGCGCCGGGGCCGAGGCTCCGCACCGCATTACCGTGTACGGGCAGGGGAGTTGCCTGAAGTGATTGTACGGACTGCTTACGGATGAGTACGCTCCGTATCCCATGCGACGCGATCAGCGCCCGGGCGACCACCGGCACGGCTCCTCCGCACCGCCACCGAGGCCCGGCAACCTCCCGCTGGAGCTCAATGCCTTCGTCGGACGCACCGCCGAACTCGCCGCTCTCGCCGCCGCGTCGGAGGCCGCACGCCTGGTCACGGTGACCGGCGTGGGCGGCGTCGGGAAGTCGCGCCTCGCCGTCCGGGCCGCCGCAGGCACCGCGCCGCGGGACGGCGCCTGGCTCGTGGAGCTGGCCGGGGTCCGGGACCCGGATCTGGTGGAGCACGCGGTCGCCGACGCGCTGCGTCTGACGGATCACACCCGCCGCCCGACGCGCGCGGTGCTGCTTGACCATCTCGCGCGGCGGGAAGTCCTCCTCGTCGTCGACGGGTTCGAGCACCTGGTGGAGGCGTGTGCCTCGCTGGTGGGGGATCTGCTGCGCCACTCCCCCGGGCTCCGTGTGCTCGCGGTGGGGCGTCGGCCGCTTGACACCTGTGGCGAGCGGATCTTCCCGCTCGCGCCGCTGCCCGCCGAGGACGCGGCCACGCTGTTCGCCGACCGAGCGGCTGCGGGGGTCCCGGGGTTCGCCCTGGACGAGGCGAACGAAGCGGATGTGGCGGAGCTCTGCCGCCGCCTGGACGGGATCCCGCTGGCAGTCGAACTGGCGGCGGGGCGGCTGCGGGCGCTCTCCCCCGCGCAGTTGCTCTCCCGGCTGGACGACCGCTTCGCGCTGCTCACCGGTACACGGCGCGATGTGCCGCCGCGGCATCAGACCCTGCGTACGGCCATCGGCTGGAGCCATGAGCTGTGCACGGCGGGCGAGCGTCTGCTGTGGGCGCGGCTCTCCGTGTTCTGCGGTCCCTTCGACCTGGAGGCCGCCGAGTACATCTGCAGCGGGGACGGACTGCACGCCGACGACATCCTCGACGTACTGGGCGAGCTGATCGCGCAGTCCGTCGTGACCCGCGAGGAGGGGCCGGCGGGGGTCCGCTATCGCATGCTGGACACGGTCAGGGCATACGGTGCCGACTGGCTGGAGGCGGCCGGCGACGCGGCGCGGATGCGGCGGCGGCACCGCGACTGGTACATGGGCCTCGCCACCTGGTGCGAGCTGGACTGGTTCTCACCGCGCCAGGCGCGGGTCGCCGAGCTCGTCGACTGCGAACTGCCCAATCTGCGGGGCGCCCTCGAGTACTGCCTGACCGAACCGGACGAGACGCATCTGGGCCAGTATCTGGCGGGCAGCCTGTGGTTCTACTGGGTGGGCTGCGGGCGGCTCGCGGAGGGGCGCCACTGGCTCGACCGCGCCCTCGAACTGGACGGCGGCCACGACGACTCCCGCCTCAAGGCGCTGTGGGTGCTCGGCTATGTCGCGGTCCTGCAGGGCGACACAGTCGCCGCGCTCGCGGCGCTGCAGGAGTGCAAGGACGAGGCGGAGCGCACGGGCAGCGCCATCGCCACCGCGTACGCGGTGCACCGCATCGGCTGCCTCGCGCTCCTCGCCGACGACATGGAGCGCGCGGAAACCTTGCTGCGCTCGGCCCTCGATCAGTACCGCGAGATCGGCGAGCTCAACAGCAACGTCCTGATGGGCCAGGTAGAGCTGGCCATGGCGCTCGCCTTCCGCGGGGAGCTCGCCGACGCGGTGGAGCTCTGCGAGGACGTACGCCGGGTCTGCGAGGACCACGGCGAGCGCTGGACTCTCGCGTACGCCCTCTATGTGCTCGGCTTCGCGGCCTGGACGCGCGGCGAGGCCGCGACGGCCCGTGATCTGGTCATGCGGTGCCTGGCACTGGACCACGCCTTCAACGATCTGCTCGGCACGGTGCTCGCGATCGAGCTGCTCGCCCTGTTCACCGTGGTGGAGGGCGATCCGGCCGAGGCCGCGGTCCTGCAGGGCGCCGCGTCCCGCATCTGGCCCTCGGTGGGGCTTCCGCTGTTCGGCTCGGGGAACTTCGGCGGGCCGCACGCGCTGTGCGAGTCGCAGGCCCGCGAGCAGCTGGGCGACGCGCGGTACGAGGAGTGCGCGGCCGTCGGCACACGTCTCACCCCGGACGCGGCGGTGACCCGGGCCCTGGGCACGGGCCCCAGGGGCAATGCGAAAACCCGCCGCCTGCCCCACCACGAAGGGAGGGCGGGCGACGGGCTGAAGCAGGGAGAACTGCGTCCGGGTCAGCGGGCGTAGTACTCGACGACGAGCTGCTCGTCGCAGATCACGGGGATCTCCTTGCGGTTCGGGTCACGGTCCAGACGGAAGGCCAGGGCCTTCAGGTTCACCTGGAGGTAACGCGGGATCTCGCCGTCGGGGGCGAAGCCACCCTCACGCGAGACCACGAACAGCGGCTTCTCACGGCTGCGCTCGCGGACCATCACGACGTCGTCGGGACGGACGCGGAACGACGGCTTGTCGACCTTGCCGCCGTTGACCTCGATGTGGCCGTGGCTGACCATCTGACGGGCCTGGTAGATCGTGCGGGCGATGCCCGAACGCAGGATCAGGGCGTCGAGACGGCGCTCGAGCTCGATGACCAGGGCCTCGCCGGTCTTGCCTTCGGCCTTCTTGGCGCGGTCGTAGGCACGGGCCATCTGCTTCTCGCTGATGTCGTACTGCGCGCGCAGACGCTGCTTCTCGAGCAGACGGACCTTGTAGTCCGAGTTCTGCTTGCGCCCACGGCCGTGCTCGCCCGGCGGGTAGGGGCGGGCCTCGAAGTACTTGACGGCCTTCGGGGTCAGCGCGATGCCGAGGGCACGCGACTTCTTGACCTTGGGGCGGGACTGGTTCGTCATGAACCAACCTCTCTGTTCAGTGTGAAATCGGCTTCACCAGGGTTAGGGGAGGTCGCATCCGCAGCCTGGGAAACCCATCGGATCCGGTGGTGCTGGATCCGGCGGGCAGCCGCTCCCTGGTCTGGGCACTATGTGCAGCACGCGAGTGGCCCACCGACCGCTTCCCGGAGTACGAGATGGTGGTGGGCTGCCCGCGACACCTTCGACGGTGCGCGACGCTCCTGGAGATCCCTGGACGGTGAGGTCCGGGGCTCCGGCTGGATGTCCCGTTCTGGTGGTGCCGGTACGAGACCGGACACGGGACGCAGCACTTCGGGCAAGTGTACCGGGTGACAGGGGGTGCCTCAGCCGCGGCCACCCGCGCAGGCCGCGAGGAGGTCCTGGAGGGCCAGTTTCTCGGGGGCCGTGACGGTGAGGCCGTACTTGGTTTTGATCCCGGTCCAGCGGCGCCCGTACTCGCACCAGTATTCCTTGCGCGGGGGCTTCCACTTGTCGGGGGTCTGACTGCTCTTCTCGTAGTTGGTGTCCTTGTCGGCGGCGAGCAGGACATCCAGGTCGTTGGCGTACGTGAGTCGCCGCTCGGCGGTCCACGCCCAGGCGCCGGCCCGCCAGGCAGCGCCGAGCGCGACGACGTGGTCGGTCTGGATCTGCGAGGCGCGGCGGTAGGAGTAGGGCAGTTCCTTGCCGGTGTACGGGTCGTGCAGGACGCCGGAGAGCACGACACAGGGGTTGCGGTCGCCCTCGCGCAGGTCCTTGAGGTCGCGCCGCAGGACGTCGTCGCGGGTGTCACAGCCGTTGCGGCCGCCGGGGGCGTCGGTGTCGTCCGACCAGCCGACGCCGAATGCGGACCGCTTGTACGTCTGCCAGTTCTTGCCCCACGCGACGGTGAGGCGGGTGAGCTGGTCGCGGGCCTGTGCGGCGGTGGGCGGGAAGCCGGGGCTCGCGAGGGGGGCCGCGGGTGTGAGCTCGGCGGTGGGCGTCGCCTTGGCCGTCGGCGTGCCGGTCTCGTGGCGGGACCCGGCGCGCTCCAGCTGGGGCGGGGTGCAGCCCGCGGCGAGGACGGCGAGGACGAGCAGGGTGGTCCCCGTGCCCGCTCCGGCTGCCGCGCTCATGGCGCCGAGCCTAGGCGGGAGGGGCGGCGCCCGCCCGTCAAGCCCTGCGGCTATTCGCCCTTCAGGCGCTCCCGCACCCGCTCGACCACGTCCGCGTACCGCGCCTCCGCGCCGTAACGCGTGGGTTGGTAGTAACGCTTGGCGGCCACGGCGTCCGGTGCGTACTGCTGGGCGGCGATCGCGCCCGGCACGTCGTGCGGATACACGTACCCCTGGGCGTGGCCGAGCTTGGCCGCTCCCTTGTAGTGCCCGTCGCGGAGGTGGGGCGGGACGGGGCCCGCGAGGCCCGCGCGGACGTCGGCCTGGGCGGACTGGATGGCGATCGTCGCGGCGTTCGACTTCGGGGCCAGGGCGAGGGCGATCGTCGCGTGGCTGAGGGTGAGCGCGGCCTCCGGGAAGCCGATCATGGCGACGGCCTGGGCGGCGGCGACCGCCGTGGGCAGCGCCGTGGGGTCGGCGAGGCCGATGTCCTCGCTCGCGGAGATCATCAGGCGCCGGGCGATGAAGCGGGGGTCCTCGCCCGCCTCGATCATCCGGGCCAGGTAGTGCAGGGCCGCGTCGACGTCCGAACCGCGGATGGACTTGATCAGGGCGCTCGCGACGTCGTAGTGCTGGTCGCCGTCGCGGTCGTACTTCACGGCCGCGCGGTCGACCGACTCCTCCAGGGACTGGAGGGTGATCTCCTTCTCCCCCTTGGCGAGGGCCGAGCCGGCGCCGGCCTCCAGGGCGGTGAGCGCGCGCCGGGCGTCGCCGCCGGAGATCCGCAGGAGGTGCTCCTCGGTGTCCGCGGGCAGTTCCACCGCGCCACCCAGACCCCGTTCCTCGGTGAGCGCCCGGCGCAGCAGGCCGCGCAGGTCGTCGTCCGTGAGGGGTTCGAGGGTGAGGAGGAGGGAGCGGGAGAGGAGCGGGGAGATGATCGAGAAGTACGGGTTCTCGGTCGTCGCCGCGATCAGCGTCACCCAGCGGTTCTCGACGGCGGGCAGCAGGGAGTCCTGCTGGGCCTTGCTGAAGCGGTGGATCTCGTCGAGGAAGAGGACGGTCTCCTTGCCGTGGCCGCCCATGGCCCTGCGGGCCCCTTCGATGACCGCGCGGACTTCCTTCACGCCCGCGGTGATCGCGGAGAGCTCCACGAAGCGCTTGTTCGTGGCCTTCGAGACCACGTAGGCAAGGGTCGTCTTGCCGATGCCGGGCGGTCCCCACAGGAACACCGAAGAGGGCCCCGCGGGCCCTCCGCCGCCTTCGCCGACGAGCCTGCGCAAGGGCGAGCCCTGCTTCAGCAGATGCTGCTGGCCGACGACTTCTTCGAGGGTGCGCGGGCGCATCCGGACGGCCAGGGGACTTGTCGAAGGGTCCTTCTCCTGGCGGTCCTCGGCAGCTGCGGTGAACAGGTCGGGCTCCACGGATCGAACCCTACGTCAGCCCACTGACAACGCCGTCGGCGCTGCCCGTCAGCTGGTCCAGAACTCCCACCAGCGCGTGAGGATCAGCATCCCGATGATGCCGATGTGCAGCACCGGAAGCACCCAGGTGAACTCGCTGAAGAACGTGCGCAGCCAGGAGGGCGCGGGCAGGAAGCCGTTGCGGACGTTGAACGACGTGACGTACCAGAACATGATGATCGTGGCGACCCAGGCGAGGCAGCACCACAGGCACAGCGAGTTGATCTCGTACAGCGACTGGTACTGCAGCCAGGTGCAGAAGCCGACCCCGAAGAGCGTGCCCGCGTTCAGCGTCAGGTAGTACCAGCGCGGGAAACGCGCACGGCCCAGCAGGCTCATCCCCACGCAGATCACCACCGCGTACGTGGCGATACCCAGCATCGGGTTGGGGAACCCGAAGGCCGAGGCCTGCTCGCTCTTCATGATGTTGCCGCAGGAGACCACCGGATTGAGGCTGCAGCCGGGCGTGAAGTCCGGGTCCTCCAGGAGCTTGAACTTGTCCAGCGTGATGACCCACGCCGCGAGCAGCCCCGCGGCCCCCGTGATCACCAGAAGCAGCGCGAACGCACGGCTCCCGCCGACACTGCGTGGAGCGTCCGCGTCCGTTCCCCCGCGGTCGTGCTCGGGGAGGCTGTCGCTTGCCGGGGTCGTCTTGCTCATCACGCCGTTCCGTCGCTTGTGGTGGCCTGCAGGCACGGACATTGTGCCGCACGCGCGCGGGTGTCCACCGTTCGATGGACATAAGGAGGTACGAACCGAACGCGCTTGGCACTCACCCCGGGACCCTGAACGGGCAGGGCCCGGGTGCGGTGTCGCACCCGGGCCCCGCACCAGGCTTCGGCTAGGCCAGCTTGCCCTTCAGGACGGACACGAGTTCGTCCACCGCCACGGCGTCCTGCTCGCCGGACTCCATGTCCTTGAGCTGCACGACGCCCTCGGCGAGGTCACGCTCGCCCGCGACGATCGTGAAGCGTGCGCCGGAGCGGTTGGCGTTCTTCATGGCGCCCTTGAGGCCCTTGCCGCCGTACGAGAAGTCCGCCGCGACGCCTGCCCTGCGCAGCTCCGTCACCTTGGAGAACAGGACCCGCCGTGCCTCGTCGCCGAGCGGCACCGCGAACACGCTGGTCGCCGAGGGGAGTTCGAGCTCGACGCCCTCCGCTTCCAGGGCGAGGACGGTGCGGTCCACGCCGAGTGCCCAGCCGACCGACGGCAGCGAGGGGCCGCCGATCATCTCGGAGAGGCCGTCGTAGCGGCCGCCGCCGCCCACCGCGGACTGCGAGCCGAGGCCGTCGTGGACGAACTCGAAGGTCGTGCGGGTGTAGTAGTCCAGGCCGCGGACCAGCTTCGGGTCGTCCTCGTAGGCGACGCCCTCCGCCGTCAGGAGCTCGCGCACCTGCTCGTGGTACGCCTTGCACGCGTCGCACAGGTAGTCGCGCAGCATCGGGGCGCCGACCAACTGCTTCTGGACGTCGTCGCGCTTGTCGTCCAGGACCCGCAGCGGGTTGATGTCGATACGCCGGCGTGTCTCCTCGTCCAGGTCGAGCGCGCGCAGGAAGTCCTGCAGCGCGGCACGGTAGACGGGGCGGCACTCCTTGTCGCCGAGCGAGTTCAGCAGGATGCGGAACTGGCGCAGCCCCAGGGCGCGGTACGCCTGGTCGGCGAGGATGATCAACTCGGCGTCCAGGGCCGGGTCCTCCGCACCGATCGCCTCGGCGCCGACCTGCGAGAAGTGCCTGTAGCGGCCCTTCTGCGGGCGCTCGTAGCGGTAGTACGAGCCGGAGTACCAGAGCTTGACCGGGAGGTTGCCCGCCTTGTGCAGGTTGCCCTCCAGGGCAGCGCGCAGCACGGACGCGGTGCCTTCGGGGCGCAGGGCGAGCTGGTCGCCGCCCTTGGTCTCGAAGGCGTACATCTCCTTGGAGACGATGTCGGTGGACTCGCCGACGCCGCGCGAGAACAGCTCGACGTTCTCGAAGCCGGGCGTCTCGACGTATCCGTACCCGGAGTTCCGCAGCGGTGCGGCGATCGCCTCGCGCACGGCCAGGTACTTCGCGGAGTCGGGCGGGAGCAGGTCGTACGTGCCCTTGGGGGCCTTGAAGGTGCTCACGGGTTTTCTCTCGTCACATTCCTCGTCGGGGAGCGTCGGCTCCCAGGCCGGCGGCCACCTGGCGCAGATACGGGTTGGTGGCGCGCTCACGGCCGATGGTCGTGTGCTCGTTGTGACCGGGCAGGACCACGGTCGAGTCGTCGAGCGGCAGGCACACGCGCGCCAGGGACTCGAGCATCTCGTCGTGCGAACCGCCGGGCAGGTCGGTGCGGCCGATGGAGCCGGCGAAGAGCAGGTCGCCCGAGAAGAACACCGAGGGAACCTCGGCGGACTCGGGCAACTGGAACGTCACCGACCCCTTCGTATGCCCCGGCGCGTGCGCGACGGAGAAGTCCAGACCGGCGAGCTTCAGCCGCGCGCCGTCGGCCAGCTCCTTGACGTCGGAGGGCTCCCCCACGGTCAGTTCGCCGAGCAGCTGCGCGCCGAAGGAGCGGCCTATGGCCTTCTCCGGGTCGCTCATCATGTACCGGTCGTCGGGGTGGATCCACGCGGGCACGTCGTGCGCGCCGCAGACGGGGACGACCGAGGCGACATGGTCGATGTGGCCATGGGTGAGCACGACAGCGACGGGCTTGAGCCGATGCTTCTTGAGCGCGTCCTCGACTCCCTCGGTGGCCTGGTGGCCCGGGTCGATGATCACGCACTCCTCGCCTGCGGCGGGGGCGACCAAGTAGCAGTTGGTGCCCCAGGCCCCGGCGGGAAACCCGGCAATGAGCACGATCGTCCTTCGTTCGTCGTCCGGCGGAGGTGACCGCGCAGGATCGCGGCAGATCAGAGCCTACCGGCGCTCCCGATTCCACAGCTAACCCATATACGGTACGGGGCTAACAGAAGCGGTCATCCACGCAGAGGAGAGAGAACCCGGTGGTCAGCAACGATCAGCGGCGGCGTCAGCTCGCCCGGGAGAAGTTCTTGCGGCAGCAGCAGCGCCGGGAGGCCGCGCGACGCAGGGCGCGGATGCGCAACGCGGTGATCGCCTCGGCCCTCGCGGTGGTCGTGGCCGGTGGCGCGGTGTCGTACGCGGCGGGAGCCTTCGACGACGACGGCAAGCCCAAGGACGAGGTCAACGCGAACCCGACCAAGAAGCCGGACCCCTGCGAGCAGCCCGCGGGCGGCAAGGTGAAGCCGCTCAGCTTCAAGAAGGAACCGAAGCTGACGATCGACAAGTCGGCCGACTACGCGATGAAGCTCGGCACGACCTGCGGCGACATCGACCTGAAGCTGTCGGCCGCCAAGGCCCCGCACACGGTCAACTCCTTCAACTTCCTGGTGAACAAGGGCTATCTGGATCACACGAAGTGCCACCGGCTCACCGCGGGCGGCATCTTCGTCCTGCAGTGCGGTGACCCGAAGGGCACCGGCGAGGGCGGCCCCGGCTACTCGATCCCGGACGAGAACCTCAAGGACAAGAGCCTGAAGGGGAACGTGTATCCGGCGGGCACGGTCGCGATGGCCAACCAGTACAACGCCCAGGAGAAGAAGGGCAGGAACACCGGCGGCAGCCAGTTCTTCCTGGTCTACCAGGACAGTCAGCTCCCGCCCGACTACACACCGTTCGGGACCATTTCCGATTCCGGGATGAAGGTGCTCAAGAAGATTGCCGACGCCGGCGAGAGCACCGGGCAGGGCGACGGCGCACCGAACGCGACGGTCGTCATCAACAAGGCGACCGTGTCGAAATCCTGACCGCCCGCGGGCAAACTTCGGACGCGCGGGATGCGGACAGCCGCCCCGCCGGTCGCCTATGTTGGCGGTGACGAAACTGTGGACGATGCCGGGGGCCCCGAGGCCCTGCGCAGGCATCATGTGGAGGAGGCGCTGTGAGCAGCGACCCGTGGGGCCGCGTCGATGAGACGGGGACCGTGTACGTGCGCAAGGCCGACGGCAGCGAGCGTGAGGTCGGTTCGTGGAAAGCGGGGTCACCTGACGAGGCCCTCGCTTACTTCGAGCGCAAGTACGACGGTCTGGTCGTCGAGATCGGACTTCTCGAGCGCCGGGTGAAGACGACCGACCTGTCGGCCAAGGACGCCACGACCGCCATCGACCACCTGCGCCAGCAGGTGGACGAGGCGCACGCGGTCGGCGATCTGGACGCCCTCAGCAAGCGCCTGGACAAGCTCGTCGAGACGGTCGACGAGCGTCGTGAAGAGCGCAAGGTCCAGAAGGCCAAGCAGTCGGACGAGGCGAGGCACTCCAAGGAGGCGCTGGTCGTCGAGGCCGAGGAACTCGCCCAGAGCGAGCAGTGGCGGGCGGCGGGCGAGCGGCTGCGCGCGCTGGTGGACACCTGGAAGGGTCTGCCGCGCCTCGACCGCAAGTCGGACGACGAGCTGTGGCACCGCTTCTCGCATGCCCGCTCGGCGTTCTCCAAGCGGCGCAAGGCCCACTTCGCCTCGCTGGACGCCCAGCGCGAGGAGGCCCGCAAGACCAAGGAGAAGCTGGTCGGCGAGGCCGAGGCCCTCTCGAACTCGACCGACTGGGGTCCGACGGCCGCGCGCTACCGCGACCTGATGACCGAGTGGAAGGCCGCGGGCCGCGCCCAGCGCGAGCACGAGGACGACCTGTGGAACCGCTTCCGAGGCGCGCAGGACGTGTTCTTCGCGGCGCGCAGCTCCGTCTTCGCGGAGCGCGACGCCGAGCAGACGGAGAACCTGAAGCTGAAGGAGGAGCTGGCCGAGGAGGCCGAGAAGCTCGTCCCGGTGAAGGACCTCAAGACGGCGCGTGCCGCCTTCCGCGCGCTCAACGAGCGCTGGGAGGCCATCGGCCACGTCCCGCGTGACGCGCGGCCGAAGGTCGAGGGCCGGATGCACGCGGTGGAGCGTGCCCTGCAGGAGACCGAGGAGGCCGAGTGGCGCCGGACGAACCCTGAGGCGCGGGCGCGTGCCGAGGGTCTGACCGGTCAGCTGCAGGCCGCCGTCGACAAGCTGGTCGACCAGATCGAGAAGGCGCGTACGGCGGGCAACAACGCCAAGGCGGACAAGCTCCAGAAGGAGCTCGACGGCCGCCAGGCGCTGCTCGACCAGGCGTTGAAGGGCCTGCACGAGTTCGGCGGCTGAGCAGTTTTCTGCTTGCTACGTAGAGGGGCTCCCGTACGTGATGTACGGGAGCCCCTCTACGTGGTGGACCGGTTTACGGTCTGCGAGCCGATGTCACCCGGTAGACGTCGTAGACGCCCTCGACTCCCCTGACCGCCTTGAGTACGTGCCCCAGGTGCTTGGGGTCGCCCATCTCGAAGGTGAAGCGCGAGGTGGCGACCCGGTCGCGGGAGGTCTGGACGGCCGCGGACAGGATGTTCACGTGCTGGTCCGACAGGATGCGCGTGACGTCCGAGAGCAGCCGCGAGCGGTCCAGGGCCTCGACCTGGATGGCGACCAGGAAGACCGACGACTGGGTGGGCGCCCACTCGACTTCCAGGATCCGCTCGGGCTCACGGGAGAGCGAGTCGACGTTCACACAGTCACTGCGGTGGACCGATACGCCGCTGCCGCGCGTGACGAAGCCGATGATCCCGTCCCCGGGGACAGGCGTGCAGCAGCGGGCCAGCTTGACCCACACGTCCTCGACGCCCTTGACGACGACACCGGGGTCGGCGTTGGCGCGGCGCTTGCTGCGGCTGCGCGAGGGCGGTGTGCTCTCGGCGATGTCCTCGTTGGCGGCCTCCTCGCCGCCGAGCGCCTGGACGAGCTTCTGCACGACGGACTGCGCGGTGACGTGGCCCTCGCCGATCGCCGCGTAGAGGGACGAGATGTCGGGGTAGCGCATCTCGTGCGCGAGCGTGACGAGCGAGTCGCCCGTGAGGATCCGCTGGATCGGCAGGTTCTGCTTGCGCATGGCGCGCGCGATGGCGTCCTTGCCCTGCTCGATGGCCTCGTCGCGGCGCTCCTTGGAGAACCACGCACGGATCTTGTTGCGCGCCCGCGGGGACTTGACGAAGCCGAGCCAGTCGCGGGACGGGCCCGCGCCGGCCGCCTTGGAGGTGAAGACCTCAACCAGGTCGCCGTTGTCCAGGGTCGATTCGAGCGGCACGAGACGTCCGTTGACCCGGGCCCCTATGGTGCGGTGGCCGACCTCGGTGTGCACCGCGTACGAGAAGTCGACCGGGGTGGCGCCCGCCGGGAGCGCTATGACGTCGCCCTTCGGCGTGAAGACGAAGACTTCGTTGCGCGACAGGTCGAAGCGCAGCGATTCGAGGAACTCGCTGGGGTCCTCGGTCTCCTTCTGCCAGTCGAGGAGCTGGCGCAGCCACGCCATGTCGTTGAGGTGGTCGTCCTTGCCGCCGGCCTTCCTCGGCACGTCGGTGCGCACCTTGGAGGCGCCGGCGGACGGCTCCTGCTTGTACTTCCAGTGCGCGGCGATGCCGTACTCGGCGCGCCTGTGCATGTCGAACGTGCGGATCTGGAGCTCGACGGGCTTGCCGCTGGGGCCGATCACCGTGGTGTGCAGCGACTGGTACATGTTGAACTTCGGCATCGCGATGTAGTCCTTGAACCGGCCGGGGACCGGGTTCCATCGCGCGTGGACGGTGCCGAGGGCGGCATAGCAGTCGCGGACCGTGTCGACGAGGACGCGGATGCCCACCAGGTCGTAGATCTCCGCGAAGTCACGGCCGCGGACGATCATCTTCTGGTAGACGCTGTAGTAGTGCTTCGGGCGCCCGGTGACGGTGGCCTTGATGCGGGCGGCCCGCAGGTCGGCCTGGACCTCGTCGGTCACTATGGCGAGGTATTCGTCGCGCTTGGGGGCGCGCTCGGCGACCAGGCGCACGATCTCGTCGTACATCTTGGGGTAGAGGATCGCGAAGGCGAGGTCCTCCAACTCCCACTTGATGGTGTTCATGCCCAGGCGGTGGGCCAGGGGCGCGTAGATCTCCAGGGTCTCGCGGGCCTTCTTCTCCTGCTTCTCCCGCTTGAGATAGCGCATCGTGCGCATGTTGTGCAGGCGGTCGGCGAGCTTGATGACCAGGACACGGGGGTCCTTGGCCATGGCCACGACCATCTTGCGGACGGTCTCGGCCTGCGCGGCCTCGCCGAACTTGACCTTGTCGAGCTTGGTGACGCCGTCGACGAGCAGGGCGACCTGGTCGCCGAAGTCGCGCTTGAGGGTGTCCAGGCCGTACTCGGTGTCCTCGACGGTGTCGTGCAGGAGACCCGCCATGAGCGTGGCCGGGTCCATGCCGAGCTCGGCGAGGATCGTCGTCACGGCGAGGGGGTGCGTGATGTACGGGTCGCCGCTCTTGCGCTTCTGTCCGCGGTGCCAGCGCTCGGCGACCTGGTACGCGCGCTCGATCTGGCGCAGCGTCGCCGTCTCGATCTTCGGGTCGTTGCTGCGCACTATCCGCAGCAGGGGCTCCAGGACCGGGTTGTACGGGTTCGAACGCTGGACGCCGAGGCGAGCCAGGCGGGCGCGTACGCGGTTGGAGGAGCCGGAGCGCTCGTTCTTGGCCGCGGTGGGCCGCGGCGTGGGCGTCGTGCTGCCCGCGCGGGCCTCGGTGGGGGGCTTGGGGCGCGCTGGATCGGGGGCCGGCCTGTCACCCGTGGCGCCTGCCCCGGGCGTGCTCGGTGCGGGTGTGGTGCTGGGGGGCGTGCTCTCCCGCTTCGCCGGCGTCGCGCCCTTGGCGGGCGGCGTGCTCTTGGCGGGCGCGGCAGCCGTCGCCGCCGCGCGCTGGGCCTGCTCTGCGGCCTTGGCGGCGGTGAGTGCCTTGGACTCGTCTGGCAAGAGGCGCTCCCTGTGCGCGATCCGGGTCCCCCGGTCAGGCCCCGAAGAGCCCATGGTATCGATCCTGGACCTTCGGCTCTCCTTCAGCCCGTGAGACGGCTCACTACGGGAGAAACACCTGAGGTCTCCACAGCGCGAACCCGAGGTCTCTACAGAAGGAACACCTGAGGCGGGCGCCGGATTCCTCCGGGCCCGCCTCGGGGTGTGCGTGGTGGCTGCTCAACCGGTTCAGACCGTGAGGAGGGCCTCCAGCGGGGCGCCCTCCAGGGCCGTCTCCAGCTTGGCGCGGCCCCCGAGGAAGCCGAGCTCCATCAGGACGGCCACACCGGCTACCTGAGCGCCCGCGCGGCGGATGAGCCGCAGGGACGCCTCGGCGGTGCCGCCGGTCGCCAGGACGTCGTCGATGACCATGACGCGGTCGTCGGCGGCGAGGTCCTCGGCGTGCACCTCGATCTCGGCGCTCCCGTACTCCAGGTCGTACGTCTGGCCGAGGGTCGCTCCGGGGAGCTTGCCCGCCTTCCGTACGGGGATGAAGCCGAGCCCCGCGCGCAGCGCGACCGGGGCGCCCAGGATGAAGCCGCGGGCCTCCAGGCCGACGATCTTCGTGGCGCCGTGCCGCACGGCGAGGTCCGCGAGGGCCTCGGTCAGCGCGGCGAAGGCCTGCGGGTCCGCGAGGAGCGGCGTGATGTCCTTGAACATCACCCCGGGCTCGGGGTAATCGGGGACGTCCCGGATGCGGCTGAGCAGCAGCTCCGTCGTCCCGGCGAGCTCGGTCATCGGCGCTTCCCCGAAGGACGGCCGCGGCCTCGGTTGCGGGACGCGGGCTGCGTGCGCGGGCCGACGACGCCCGCGGGGGCGGCGTCCTCCGGCAGGTCGTCCTGCGACGCGTCGTCGTACTCGCCGTCGTCGTCGCGCGGGGCGCTCTCCGCGGACTCGCCCTTGGCCGCCGCGGCGGCACGCTTGGCGAGAACGCGCTTCTTGAGCGCCTTCATCTGCGGCTCGGTCTCCTTGAGGTCGGCGACGAGCGGCGTGGCGATGAAGATCGAGGAGTACGCACCGGCCGCGAGGCCGACGAACAGCGACAGCGAGATGTCGTTGAGCATGCCGGCACCGAGGAAGCCGCCGCCGATGAAGAGCAGTCCGGCGACCGGCAGGAGCGCGACGACCGTGGTGTTGATCGAGCGCACCAGGGTGCTGTTGATGCTGCGGTTGGCGACCTCGCTGTAGGTCCACCGCGTCTGCTTGGTGAGGTCCTTCGACTGCTCCTTCAAGCTGTCGAAGACCACCACCGTGTCGTAGAGCGAGTAACCGAGGATCGTCAGCAGACCGATGATCGTGCCCTGCGTGACCTCGAAGCCCACCAGGGCGTAGACACCGACGGTGATCGTGATGTCGTGGATCAGGGCGATCAGCGCGGCCAGGGCCATGCGCCACTCGAAGGCGATCGCCAGATAGATCACCACGAGGACCATGAAGATGATCAGGCCGGTCCAGGCCTTCTTGCTGATCTGCTCACCCCAGCTGGGGCCCACGAGGTCGGCGTTGATGCTGTCGGCCTTGAGGTCCATGTCCTTGGCCAGATCCGCCTTGATCTGGTCGGACTTGGCGGTGTCCACACCGGCGACCTGGATGCGCAGACCGCCCGAGCCGAGCTCCTGGACGACCGCGTCGTGACCGGAGGCCGCTTCCGCGGACTTCTCCGCCTCGGCGACCGAGACGCTGGTCTTCGGCGTGGTGAAGACGGCACCGCCCTCGAACTCGATGCCCATGTTCAGGCCGCGCACCGCAAGGCCGACGATGGCCGTGATGGTGATCAGGATCGAGATGCCGTACCAGATCTTGCGCTTGCCGACGAAGTCGTAGCCGACCTCACCGCGGTAGAGCCTGGCGCCGAGACTGCCGAGCTTCGACATCTCACGCCTCCTTCGGGTCGACAGGGCCAGCGGACGAACCAGTGGCGCGGCGGGTGCGGCGCAGCGGCGGCTTGGCGCCGAGGCGCTTCGGGTCGAGGCCGGACCACTTGTGGCCGTTCGCGAAGAACGGCTTGCGCGCCATCAGGGTCATCAGCGGCTTGGTGAAGAAGAACACCACGACGACGTCGAGGAGCGTGGTCAGGCCGAGCGTGAACGCGAAGCCCTGGACCTTGCCGACCGTCACGATGAAGAGCACCGCGGCCGCGAGGAACGACACGAAGTCGGAGACCAGGATGGTGCGCCGGGCACGCGGCCAGGCACGCTCGACGGCGGGCCGCAGGGTGCGTCCCTCCCTGACCTCGTCCCGCACGCGTTCGAAGAACACGATGAACGAGTCCGCGGTGATACCGATCGCAACGATCGCACCACACACCGCGGGGAGGTTCAGGGTGAAGGAGATGGCCGGGCCGAGCAGGGTCATCAGGGTGTACGTCAGGGCTGCCGAGACCAGGAGGCTCGCGATGGCGATCAGCGAGAGGCCGCGGTAGTAGACCACCAGGTAGATGATGACCAGCGCGAGGCCGATGGCACCGGCGATCAGACCGGCGTGCAGCTGCTCGCCGCCGAGTGCCGGGCTGACGGTGGTGACGCTCTGCTCGTGGAAGGTCAGGGGCAGCGCGCCGTACGACAGGATGTTCGCGAGGTCCTGGGCCGACTCCTGCGTGAAGCTGCCGGAGATCTCCGCGTTCGAGCTCAGCGTCGTGTTGACGCTGGGGGCCGAGGCCACCTCGCCGTCGAGGACGATGGCGAACTGGTTCATCGGGGGCTGCTGCTGCGAGAGCTTGCTGGTGGTCTTGGAGAACTTCTTCGAGCCGCCGCCCGTGAACTCCATGTTGACGACCCAGGCGCCGCTCTGCTGGTTGATGGTGGCCTTGGCGTCGTCGACGTCCTTGCCGTTCAGCTCAGCGGGGCCGAGGACGTACTTCTCCCACTGGCCGGCGTTGTTCTTGCCACAGGCGATGGTCTGCTCGGACGGCTTGATGCCGTCGCCGACCTTGCCGCGCTGGGCCTTGTCCGTGCAGTCGAGCGCGGTGAACTTCTTCTGCAGGGCGGCCGTGGCCGGGTCCGCGGACGGGGTGGGGGTCGGCTTGCCCTTGTCGCCGCCCTTGTCCGAGGCCTTCGGGGTCGGCGTCGCGTCGGCCTTCAGGCCGTCCGTGACGGCGCGGCCCTGGGGGCTGGGCGAGCCGGTGGCAGTCGGCGTCGAGGACGCCTTGTCGTCGCCCTTGTCCGTCGCCTTGGGCGTGTCCTTGCCCTTGTCGCCCTTGTCCTTTTCCTTGCCGGACGAGCTGGCGGACGGGTCGGGGGTGGGCTCACCGCTGGCCACCGTCAGGACCGGACGGAAGTAGAGCTGAGCGGTCGTGCCGACCTGCTCGCGCGCCTGCTTCTCGTTCGTGCCCTTGGGGATGTTGACGATGATGTTGTCTTCGCCCTGGGTCTGCACCTCGGCCTCGGACACACCCAGACCATTGACGCGGTTGTTGATGATGCTGACCGCGGTGTTCATGTTGGTCGGGTTGATCGCGTTCTTCTGGCCCGGCTCGTTCTTCGCCTGGAGCGTGATGCTCGTGCCGCCGGCGAGGTCGATGCCGAGGCGAGGCGTGGTGTTCCCCGAAAGGAACATCCCCCCGGTGAGCGCCACGAGGGCGATCAGGATGAAGGCCAAAGAGCGTCCCGGCTTGCCCGGAGCGCTCTGCCTTCGGCCCTTCTTAGGTGCTGCCACCTTCTCGTTCTCCCTGTCCAACCGCCCCGGCGTCCGGTGCGCTGCCCCGCACTGAGCGGGGAGCTCCCGGGTCGGGCGGCCATGAAATGGTGTCGAGCCCCGTCACGAAACCCACGCACTGCGGGGGCCGTGGCAGCGCGAGCGGCGCGCCCCACGGGCCCCGGTGCTGGTTACTTCGTGTCGGTCTCGCCGTCGGTCTTCTTCGGCTCGGCGTCGTCGGCCTCGGGGGCGCTGTCCGCGTCCTTCTTGCCGAGGTCGATGGGCGAGTCGTCGGAAGCGCCGGCGGCGGGCTCGTCGGTCTCGGTGAGGGAGGAGGCGTCGTCCGGGACGACGGGGCTGTCCGACTTCAGGTCGACAGCGGTGCCGTGGACGATGCGGTTGTACTCGTCGTCCTCGAGGACGGCGCCGATGGAGTTCTTCGCGTAGAACGCGTGCACGCCCGGAGCCACCTCAAGGAGGACCGCGTCGTCGTGAACCTCCTTGACGGTGGCGTACATGCCCCCGATCGTTCGGATGCCGGTGCCGGGCTGCATCTCGTTACGCATCGCCGCGGCCGCCTGCTGCTTCTTCTTGGCGGAGCGGGTCATCAGGAACATGGCCCCGATGAGCACGATGAACGGGAGGAGGGTCACGATATTCACGGGACGGAGTTTCCTTCGCATGACCGCGCAGGTAAGCGGCCTGATGGACGGGGGTGGGCGCGCCGCCCACAAGGGCGGCATCGGCGGAGTCTAAGCGAGTCCGCACCTAACGAACAACGCTCAGCATGGCACCGCAGTTCCTGACCGGGCGAGTACGCGCGCCGTCACGCCCCGAACAGGTCCCCTTGTCCGATTCCGCCCGCCTGCCGCGGCGGAACAAGGCCGAGATGCGCCCATGCCGCCGGGGTCCCGACCCGGCCCCGGGGGGTCCGCGCGAGCAGTCCCTCCCGTACCAGGAAGGGCTCGGCGACCTCCTCGACCGTCTCCCGCTCCTCCCCCACGGCGACCGCGAGCGTCGAGAGGCCGACGGGGCCGCCGCCGAAGAGCTTGAGCAGGGCCTCCAGGACCGCGCGGTCGAGGCGGTCGAGGCCGCGGCCGTCCACCTCGTAGACCTTGAGGGCGGCGCCCGCGATGTCCTTGTTGATCACTCCGTCGGCCTTGACCTGCGCATAGTCCCGCACGCGGCGCAGCAGGCGGTTGGCGATACGGGGTGTGCCGCGCGAACGGCCCGCGATCTCGGCGGCGCCTGCCGGGTCGATCTCCACGTCGAGCAGCTGCGCGGAGCGGTGGACCACGCGCTCCAGCTCGGCGGGTTCGTAGAACTCCATGTGCGCGGTGAAGCCGAAGCGGTCGCGCAGCGGCGGCGGCAGCAGGCCCGCCCGGGTGGTGGCGCCGACCAGGGTGAAGGGCGGCAGCTCCAGCGGGATGGCCGTGGCGCCGGGACCCTTGCCGACGATGACGTCGACGCGGAAGTCCTCCATCGCCATGTAGAGCATCTCTTCGGCGGGCCGGGACATCCGGTGGATCTCGTCGAGGAAGAGCACCTCTCCCTCCTGGAGGGAGGAGAGGATCGCGGCGAGGTCACCCGCATGCTGGATGGCGGGGCCGCTGGTGATGCGGATCGGGGCGCCCATCTCGGCCGCGATGATCATCGAGAGGGTGGTCTTGCCGAGGCCGGGGGCGCCGGAGAGGAGCACGTGGTCGGCGGTGGCGCCGCGCGCGCGGGCCGCCCGCAGGACGAGGTCGAGCTGCTCGCGGACCTTCTCCTGGCCGATGAACTCGCCCAGGTCCTTGGGGCGCAGCGCGGCCTCGACCGCCTGGTCCTCACCGTCGGCCGACGCACCGACGAGCCGCTCGGCCGCACCCGCCGGGGCGGTCGCGTCGTCGGTCGTCTCGTCCCAGTTCATGAGCTCGCCTCGCGATGTGGTTCTGGTGGTCAGGGGCTAGCGGGTGCGGTTCAGCGTCTGCAGGGCGGCCTTGAGGAGCTGGCCCACCTGCGGCTTCTCGGAGGCCTCGGCCTGCGGGGTGACGGCGACGACGGCTTCGTCGGCCTCGCGCGTCGCGTACCCGAGGCCGATGAGGGCCGCGTGCAGCTGGTCGCTCCAGCCGGCGGTGACGGGGGTGCCGATCGCGGGCCCGCCCGTGCCGAGGGGCTCGCCGAGGCGGTCCTTGTACTCCAGGAGGAGCTTCTGGGCGCCCTTCTTGCCGATGCCCGGGACCGCGGTGAGCGCCTTCTCGTCACCGGTGGCGACCGCGCGGCGCAGGGCGTCCGGGCTGTGCACGGCGAGCATGGCCTGCGCGAGGCGCGGTCCGACGCCGCTCGCGGTCTGCAGGAGCTCGAAGGTCTGGCGCTCGTCGTCGTCCGCGAAGCCGTACAGGGTGAGTGAGTCCTCGCGGACCACGAGGGAGGTGGCGAGCTTGGTCTGCTGGCCGATCCGCAGGGTGGAGAGGGTGTTCGGCGCGCACTGGATGGCCATGCCGATGCCACCGACCTCGACCACCGCGGAATCGGGGGCGAGGGCGGCGACGGGGCCGCTGACGAAGGCGATCATGCGGTACGGCCTTTCTGTACTGACGGGGCTGACGGAGCTGCGGGGGTTTTGGGTGCTGCCGGGGTTCTCGACGCGTGCAGGGCCGCCGCCTGCTGGAAGCGGTTCTGGGCCACTGCCTGCTGGAGGCGGTTCTGCGCGGGGGCGCGCCAGATGTGACAGATGGCGAGGGCGAGGGCGTCCGCGGCGTCGGCGGGCTTGGGCGGTGCGTCGAGCCGCAGGAGGCGGGTCACCATCGCGCCGACCTGCGCCTTGTCCGCGCGGCCACTGCCGGTGACGGCGGCCTTGACCTCGCTGGGCGTGTGCAGGGCGACCGGGATGCCGCGGCGGGACGCGCAGAGCATGGCGACGGCGCTGGCCTGGGCGGTGCCCATGACCGTACGTACGTTGTGCTGGCTGAACACCCGCTCCACCGCGAGGACTTCCGGATCGTACTCGTCGAGCCACTGCTCGATGCCCTGCTCGATGGCGACCAGGCGGTGACCGAGCTCGGCGTCGGCGGGCGTGCGGACGACGCCGACCCCGCGCATGGTCAGCGGGCGTCCGGCGACTCCGTCGACGACCCCCACACCGCACCGGGTCAGACCCGGGTCCACACCCAGCACGCGCACGAGTACCCCCAGTTCTTCGCTCACCTGTTTGTGCAGGCTATCGGCTCGCACTGACAACGCGACGGGCCGGCAGGGGGTGTGTCCCCTGCCGGCCCGTCAACGAAAGCCGTCATGCGGCCGGTTCGAGGCCCGGCTCAGGCGTCGACCTTCTCCATGACCTCGTCGCTCACGTCGAAGTTGGCGAAGACGTTCTGGACGTCGTCGCTGTCCTCGAGCGCGTCGATGAGCTTGAAGATCTTCCGCGCGCCGTCCTCGTCCAGCTCGACCTGCATGGTCGGGACGAAGTTGGCGTCGGCCGAGTCGTACTCGATGCCGGCTTCCTGGAGCGCGGTGCGGACCGCGACCATGTCGGTGGCCTCGGAGAGGACCTCGAAGGACTCGCCGAGGTCGTTGACCTCTTCGGCACCCGCGTCCAGGACGGCGCCCAGGACGTCGTCCTCCGAGAGACCGGCCTCGCCCTTGGGGACGATCACGACGCCCTTGCGGTTGAAGAGGTACGAGACGGAGCCCGGGTCGGCCATGGAGCCGCCGTTGCGGGTCATCGCGACGCGTACGTCGGAGGCCGCGCGGTTGCGGTTGTCGGTGAGGCACTCAATGAGCACCGCGACGCCGTTCGGGCCGTAGCCCTCGTACATGATCGTCTCGTAGTCGGCACCGCCGGCTTCGAGACCGGCACCGCGCTTGACCGCGGAGTCGATGTTCTTGTTCGGGACCGAGCTCTTCTTGGCCTTCTGGATGGCGTCGAAGAGGGTCGGGTTACCGGACACATCGGCGCCGCCCGTGCGGGCCGCGACCTCGATGTTCTTGATCATCTTCGCGAAGAGCTTGCCGCGCTTGGCGTCAATCACGGCCTTCTTGTGCTTCGTCGTAGCCCATTTAGAGTGGCCGGACATCTGCCTGTCTCCTTCGCGTAACCCAACCTGTACGAACGCCCCCAGGTCTCAGGGGCCCGGGAGGTACCCGAGATCCTACAAGGATCCCGCCGTCGCGTTCCCCCGCACCATCCCGACGAACAGCTCGTGCACGCGATGGTCGCCCGTCAGCTCGGGGTGGAACGACGTGGCGAGGGCGTTGCCCTGGCGCACGGCGACGATGTGGCCCTCGTGCTCCGCGAGCACCTCGACGCGCGCGCCGACCGACTCGACCCAGGGGGCGCGGATGAAGACACCCTCCACGGGATCGCCGTCGATGCCGGCGATGTCGACGGCCGCCTCGAAGGACTCGTTCTGCCGCCCGAAGGCGTTGCGCCGCACGATCATGTCGATGCCGCCGAAGGTCTCCTGCTCCGAGCGCGGATCCAGGATCTTGTCGGCGAGCATGATCATGCCCGCGCAGCTGCCGTAGACCGGCATACCGGCGCGCACGCGCGCGCGAAGGGGCTCCATCAGGCCGAACAGAACGGCCAGTTTGGAGATGGTGGTGGACTCACCGCCCGGGATGACCAGGCCGTCCACCTCGGCCAGCTCTTCGGGGCGCCGGACCGGCCTGGCCACGGCGTCCGCCGAGGCCAGGGCGATCAGGTGCTCCCGTACGTCGCCCTGGAGTGCCAGGACGCCGACTACAGGGGTGTCGTTCATCTGCGTGGCGCCTTACCAGCCGCGGTTGGCGTAGCGCTCGGCCTCGGGGAGGGTGTCGCAGTTGATGCCGACCATGGCCTCGCCCAGGTTGCGGGACGCGTCCGCGATGATCTTGGGGTCGTCGTAGAAGGTGGTGGCCTTCACGATGGCGGCGGCGCGCGCGGCCGGGTCGCCCGACTTGAAGATGCCGGAGCCGACGAAGACGCCCTCGGCACCGAGCTGACGCATCAGGGCGGCGTCGGCGGGGGTGGCGACGCCACCGGCCGAGAAGAGGACCACCGGCAGCTTGCCCAGCTCGGAGACCTCCTTGACCAGCTCGTACGGGGCGCGCAGATCCTTGGCGGCGGCGTACAGCTCGTTGTTGTCGAAGCCGCGCAGCCTGGCGATCTCGTTCTTGATCTGGCGCAGGTGGCGCACGGCCTCGACGACGTTGCCGGTGCCGGCCTCGCCCTTGGAGCGGATCATGGCCGCGCCCTCGGCGATGCGGCGCAGGGCCTCGCCCAGGTTGGTGGCACCGCACACGAACGGCGTCGTGAAGGCGAACTTGTCGCTGTGGTTGACCTCGTCGGCCGGGGTGAGGACCTCGGACTCGTCGATGTAGTCGACGCCGAGGGACTGCAGGACCTGGGCCTCGACGAAGTGGCCGATGCGGGACTTGGCCATGACCGGGATGGAGACGGCCTCGATGATCTCTTCGATCATGTTCGGGTCGGACATCCGGGCGACGCCGCCGTCCTTGCGAATGTCGGCGGGCACCCGCTCCAGCGCCATGACGGCGACCGCGCCGGCGTCCTCCGCGATCTTCGCCTGCTCGGCGTTGACGACGTCCATGATGACGCCGCCCTTGAGCTGCTCCGCCATGCCGCGCTTGACGCGCGCGGTGCCGGTCTCGGGCGACTGGTTGTTGCTGGAGAGGGTGCTGGACACGGAGTTGACCTCGCTCGCTGAAGACGGGTTACTGCGTCTACGAGGAAACTCCCGGCGACCAGTCCACAGCAAGGGCCAATGGGTGACCGGTGGCTCATTTTTCCCGTACGCCCCTGGTCAGCAGCGTATCGGTGGCTCTACGTGGTCGCGCGGTCGGCCAGTGCGACCGGCGGTTCGTCGTCCATCTCGAAGGCCATGGGGAAGGGCGCGTGCCCCGCGAGGCGGAACCAGCGGACCTTGCGGTGCCTGCGCAGGGCACGGGCCGCGCGCACGGCGTCGTTGTGGAAGCGCCGGGCCATGGGCACCCTGCGTACGGACGCCGCAAGCTCGGTCGCCGCCTCGTCGCCGCCGGGAGCCTCACGCACCGCCTCGACCTGCTGTACCTCGCCGAAGATCGCGCGCAGCGCCTGGCTGAGCTCGCTCTCGGCGACCTCCCGGTGCTCCTCCTCGGCCTGCCGGGCCGCGTGCGCCGCTTCGTAGAGCACGATGGAGGCCGCGGGGTCGAGCACCCCCGAGGTGGCGAGCTCCTGGGCGACCGAGGCGCGGCGCAGCAACTGGGCGTCGAGGGCGGCGCGGGCCGCGTCGATGCGGGCGTGCAGCCGGTCGAGGCGGCCCGCGGTCCAGCTCAGGTAGAGGCCGATCGCGAAGAGGGCTACCGCGATCCAGATCAGTGTCGAGGTCACCGGGGGAAGGCTAGTCGCATCGGCGGCGGCGGTTCACCGCCGGGCTCCCCGGGCCGTCCCGAGGAGCCACGCGGGTGGTCAGTCCCGTGCGAGCCCGAACCGCGCCCGCAGACCCGAGCGTTCGTCGGCGGCCACCGCGGCCGCTCCGTCCGCCACCGTCTCGTACACCGAGAGGATGTCGGCGCCCACCGTCGACCAGTCGAAGCGGCGCACGTGCTTACTGCCGCGCTCGCGCAGTTCCTCGCGGCGCTCGGGGTCGCCCAGGAGCCGCAGGGCCGCCGCGGCCAGCGAGTCGGCGTCCTCGTTGGTGAACAGGTCGCCCGCGGCGCCCTGGTCGAGGACCTGCGCGAAGGCGTCCAGATCGCTGGCGAGGACGGGTGCGCCCGCCGAGAGCGCCTCGACGAGGATGATCCCGAAGCTCTCGCCGCCGGTGTTGGGGGCGACGTACACGTCGACGCTGCGCAGCAGCCGCGCCTTGTCCTCGTCGCTGACCATGCCGAGGAACTCCACGCGGTCGCGCATCTCGGCGGGCAGTGAGGCGACGGCCTCCTGCTCGTCACCGCGGCCCGCGACGAGCAGCCGGGTGCCGGGGCGCTCGGCGAGGATCTTCGGCAGCGCCTTCATCAGCACCGGAAGGCCCTTGCGCGGCTCGTCGATGCGGCCGATGAAGCCGAGCGTCCCTCCCTGCCACTCCGCCTTGGGCTCGGCCTTCGTAAAGAAGTCGACGTCCACGCCGTTCGGGATGACGACCGCGTCGCCGCCCAGGTGCTCGACGAGCGTGCGGCGCGCGTACTCACTGACCGCGATGCGTGCGCTGATCTTCTCCAGGGCGGGCTGCAGGATCGGATACGCGGCGATCATGGCCCGGGAGCGCGGGTTGGACGTGTGGAACGTCGCGACGATCGGTCCCTGCGCCGCCCAGCACGTGAGCAGCCCGAGAGAGGGCGAGGTGGGCTCGTGGATGTGGATGACGTCGAACGTGCCCTCGTGCAGCCAGCGGCGCACCCGCGCGGCCGAGAGGAACCCGAAGTTGAGCCGGGCCACCGAGCCGTTGTACGGCACGGGGACTGCGCGGCCCGCCGACACGACGTACGGCGGAAGGGGGGTCTCGTCGTCCGCGGGGGCCAGGACGGACACCTCGTGCCCGAGGCGGATCAGGTGCTCCGCGAGGTCGCGGATGTGGAACTGGACGCCGCCCGGCACGTCCCAGGAGTAAGGGCAGACGATGCCGATCTTCACGGCGTGTTCCCCTCGGCGAGGGTCCCGGGACCGTCGGAGGGCCCCTTCGCGGGGTCGAGATCAGCGAGCCACAAGCGCTGCAGCATGTGCCAGTCCTCCGGATGGTCGGCGATACCCGTGGCGAAGGCGTCTGCCAGCGCCTGCGTCATGACAGACGTCTTCTCCGTACGGGTACCTGTCTCGGGGACATCGATGGGGGCGTGAACGCGCCCCTTCATGACGGGCGTCTCGTCATACCAGAGGGTGACCGGCAGCAACAGCGCCCCCGTCTGCTGCGCGAGGATCGCGGGCCCCGCGGGCATCCGCGCGGTGTCCCCGAAGAACTTGACCTCGACGCCGGACGCCGAGAGGTCCCGGTCCGCGACCAGGCAGACCAGGCCGCCCGCGCGCAGCCGGCGCGCCAGGGTGCCGAAGGCGGAGCCGCCCTCGTGCGGCAGGACCTCCATGCCCAGGCCCTCGCGGTAGGCGACGAAACGGTCGTACAGCGTCTCGGGCTTGAGCCGCTCGGCGACCGTCGTGAACGGCGTCTCCAGCTTCGTGGTGACCCATGCGCCCGCCAGGTCCCAGTTGCCCAGGTGCGGAAGGGCCAGAATGACGCCCTTTCCGGAGGCGAGGCCGTCCGTCAGGTGGTGCAGATCCTTGCCGACGAAGCCTTCCTTGATGCGCTCCCGGCTCCACGACGGCAGCCGGAACGACTCCATCCAGTAGCGCAGGTACGAGCGCATTCCCGCCCTGGACAGTTCGGCGAGGCGCTCCGGGGTCGCGTCGGGCACCACGCGCGCGTAGTTCGCCTCAAGGCGCAGGACTCCCTTGCCACGCCGCTTCCACACGGCGTCGGCGATGGTCCGGCCCAGGCGCACGGCCGCCGGCTCGGGGAGCTTTTTGACCGAACTCCAGGCGGCACCGTAGAGCGCGTCGGTCAGTCGGTCCTTCACGACGTGGCCTCACTGCCCTGCGTGGCCGCGTCCGCCTCGGCGGACTCCCTGCGCACGGTCACAACGCGCTGGACGAGCGTGACGAGACTGCCGACGGCGACGATCCACAGGGCGATGGGCAGCAGGACGTCGATGCCGGGGACCCCGAACTTGTGCAGCCCCGCGAGGCCCGCGGCGACCAGCGAGATCACCAGGCGCTCGGCGCGCTCCACCAGGCCGTTGACCGCGACGGGCAGCCCGATCGCCTCGCCGCGCGCCTTCGTGTACGAGACCACCTGGCCGCTGGCCAGGCAGAAGATGGAGACGGCGCACAGGACGTTGTCGTCGCCTGAGCCCGCGTACCAGAGCGCGAGGCCGCCGAAGATCGCGCTGTCGGCGACCCGGTCGAGCGTCGAGTCCAGGAAGGCTCCCCAGCGGCTGGAGCGTCCCAGCTGCCGCGCCATGTTCCCGTCGACGAGGTCGGAGAACACGAAGAGCGTGATGACGATCGTGCCCCAGAAGAACTCGCCGCGGGGGAAGAAGACCAGCGCGCCCGCCACCACACCGGCCGTGCCGATGAACGTGACCGCGTCGGGGCTCACGCCGCGACGGATGAGAAACGCGGCGAACGGTGTGAGAACACGCGTGAAGAATGCACGCGCGTACTTGTTCAGCATGGCCTTCCCGGGGGGTCGGTGAGCCGCGCGGCCCTGTTGGCCACCGGCTGGCCCATCGTAGTCACGACGTTGACAGACCGGCTCGCCCCCTCACGATCGCGTACGACGTATGGACGCACAGTGACCCGAGTGGAAAGCTCGAAAGCACCGCGGGCGTCGCCGGAGCCGACCCGCACGCGGCCCCGCGTGTCCGCGAGCAGCCAGCATCCCCGAGGGGGCTGTGCCTCCTCACCGTGCACGTAACCGGGAGGCCAAGGCATGGGCGACAAGGCGAACGCACACCCCGGAGCCGCCGGCAGGGCTACAGCGGCCGACCACCCCGCGTCCGTACGGAATGTGGTGCTGGTCGGCCACAGCGGATCGGGCAAGACGACTCTGGTGGAGGCCCTCGCGCTGACCGCGGGGGCGGTGAACCGGGCGGGCCGTGTGGAGGACGGCACAGCCGTGTCCGACTACGACGACATCGAGCACCGGCAACAGCGCTCGGTACAGCTTTCCCTGGTGCCGGTCGAATGGGACGGCTTCAAGATCAATCTCCTGGACACACCCGGGTACGCCGATTTCGTCGGCGAGTTACGGGCCGGTCTGCGCGCGGCGGACGCGGCCCTTTTCGTCGTTTCGGCGGCCGACGGCGTGGACGGCGCGACGCGCATGGTGTGGGAGGAGTGCGCGGCGGTCGGCATGCCGCGGGCCATCGTGGTGACGCACCTGGAGGCGGCCCGCGCCGACTTCAGGGAGATGACGCGGACCTGCGCCGCGGCCTTCGGGGCCGACGACCCCGACGCGGTCCTGCCGCTGTACCTGCCGTTGCACGGCGCCAAGGGACCGGACGGCCACGCACCGGTGACCGGTCTGGTCGGGCTGCTCTCGCAGCGGATCTTCGACTACGCGTCCGGCGAACGGAAGGAGTCCGAACCGGGCGAGGACCAGCTCCCCCTCATCGAGGACGCACGCGACAAACTGATCGAGGGGATCATCGCCGAGAGCGAGGACGAGTCCCTCATGGACCGCTACCTCAGCGGCGAGGAACTCGACTTCAAGACCCTGGTGGACGATCTGGAACGGGCCGTGGCACGCGGCATCTTCCACCCCGTGCTCGCGGCGGCCCCCGCGGCCGAGGGCGCCCGGCAGGGCATCGGCACGGTGGAACTCCTCGAACTGATCACGGGCGGCTTCCCCACGCCCCTGGAGCACCCGGCGCCCGCCGTCACCACCCCCGGCGGCAAGGCGCGGCCCGCGCTCACCTGCGATCCCGCGGGACCGCTGGTCGCCGAGGTCGTGAAGACCGCGTCCGACCCCTACGTGGGACGCGTCTCGCTCGTACGGGTCTTCTCCGGCACCCTGCGCCCCGACGAGACGGTGCACGTCTCCGGGCACGGCCTGGCCGACCGCGGCCATGAGGACCACGACGTCGACGAACGCATCGGCGCGCTCTCCTCCCCCTTCGGCAAGCATCAGCGCACGCTCTCCAGCTGTATCGCGGGAGATATGGCCTGCGTCGCCAAGCTGAACCGCGCCGAGACGGGTGACACCCTCTCGGCCAAGGACGATCCGCTCCTGATGGAACCCTGGGACATGCCCGACCCGCTGCTTCCGCTCGCCATCCAGGCGCACAGCAAGGCGGACGAGGACAAGCTCTCCCAGGGGCTCTCCCGGCTGGTCGCCGAGGACCCGACGATGCGCCTGGAACAGAACCAGGACACCCATCAGGTGGTGCTGTGGTGCCTGGGCGAGGCCCACGCCGATGTCGCCCTGGAGCGGCTGCGCAGCCGGTACGGCGTGCAGGTCGACGTGGTGTCCCACAAGGTCTCCCTGCGGGAGACCTTCGCGGGCAGATCGGCGGGGCGCGGCCGTCATGTGAAGCAGTCCGGCGGCCACGGCCAGTACGCGATCTGCGAGATCGAGGTCGAACCGCTGCCGGGCGGCAGCGGCATCGAGTTCGTCGACAAGGTCGTCGGCGGCGCCGTGCCCCGGCAGTTCATCCCGTCCGTCGAGAAGGGCGTGCGCGCGCAGGCCGCGAGGGGTGTGGCCGCGGGCTACCCCCTGATCGACGTACGCATCACGCTGCTCGACGGCAAGGCGCACTCGGTGGACTCCTCCGACGCCGCGTTCCAGACGGCGGGCGCGCTCGCCCTGCGCGAGGCCGCGGCCGACGCCAGGATCCATCTCCTGGAGCCGGTCGCCGAGGTGCGGGTCCTGGTCGGCGACGACCATGTGGGCTCGGTGATGAGCGACTTCTCGGGGCGCCGCGGCCGGGTGGTCGGGACCGAGCAGGCACCGGGCGGGCGCACCCTCGTACGGGCCGAGGTGCCGGAGATCGAGATCGGGCGTTACGCCGTGGACCTGCGGTCCCTCTCGCAGGGCACCGCACGCTTCAGCCGCACGTACGCACGGCACGAACCCATGCCGCCGCAGCTCTCCGAGAGGATCCGTGAACAGGCCCAGGACGTCACCTAGTTGACGCCCCCGGCAGGGCGCACCGGATGCGCCCTGCCGGATGCCGGTGCACACCGATACGCTGATGACCTGATCAACAGGTGTGCCAGGCAGGGAAGTCGGGAAGAGCCGCAGCAGCAAGGTAGTGCGGCGATGGGGGCGGCAGTGGCGGACGACGGATTCGACTTCAGGCCCGGGGCCCAGGTCCCCCTCTCGGGGACCGCGGGACAGACGGCGGCGACGAATGCCCTCGCGTCAGCCGCGTACCGCGACGACAAGGTGTCGAAAATCCTCGACGCCAACAACGAATGGCACAAGTCCGAGGTGCACAAGGGCCTTTGGTCCCTCTTCGCACCCAATCTGGGCGAGGCGTTCGCACGTGCCGTGCAGGTGCGGATGCTCGGCGGCGCGCGCAAGCCGCTCATCCAGTCCTTCGGCATGGAGCCGCAGTCGATCGTCGAGCACTGCCTCGCGGCGAACAACATCCGCAAGGAGCGCGACCGCTGGCTCACCGTCGTGATGGTGCTGTGCGGGCTGCTGTTCCTGCCCGGACTGCTCCTGTGGCTGCTGCTCTTCACGGCCAAGCAGGCGGTCGTCAAGCGGGACAACAAGCGGGCGAGCGCGATCGCGACGGCCGTGATGGTCGCCGTGGGCGTCCTCGCCGTGATCTTTCTCATCAAGCTCCCGATCGGCGGCCTCCTCGGCTGGTACATCCGCGCGGCGATCGTCGTCCCCGTGGCGGGCTGGTTCTGGGCCAAGATGATCGCCGAGCGCACCGCGAGGGACCTGCGCGACCGCTGGTCGAGCCTGCTGGCCGGCGGCGGCATCGGCGCCAAGATCCCCGAGGCTGTGCCGGGCAGTCCGGGCGAGACGACCGCCGAGCAGCTCCGCCAGGGCCTGGCCCGCCTCTCCGCCGAGCAGCAGAGCAACTCGGTCTTCTACGCCGGGCCCAAGGGAATACTGGGCATGGGCACGCGATGGGGCAGCTGGCAGCTCGCCGAGGAGCTGGTGTCCAGCAAGGAAGGCACGGAGATCCATCCGTTCCGCAGCTGGGACGTCATACGGTCCGTGCACGACCAGCTGCGCATGCTGGAACGCGGCCCGCTGCACACCGGCGGTTTCCCGACCCCGTCGATAAAGCACTGGATCGTCTCCCCCATCGGGGAGAACGCCAAGGCGGTCTCACGCCCCAGCGGCACGGAGGTCGAGGCCTTCCAGGTCCGCGGCCACGAGATACAGCGGATCTGCAACGAGCAGCAGTTCGGCGGCGGCGACCGGCACTATCTGGGCTGCCAGTTCACCCTCTGGGACGGTCAGCTGGTCATCACGATGCTGATCACGGTGACCGTCCTGCACGAGACCCTGCGCATCGAGGTCACCGGCCACGCGCTCGGCCCGGTCCACTCGCTGTTCACCAGCAAGCCCGACCCCAAGGTCAAGCAGGTCGCCAAGCCCATCAAGTTCTGGGAGACGACGGAGCGCAAGCTGCCGCTGATCGACGCCGACGAGGTCGTGCGCCTCGCGGTGCGGGCGCCCTTCACCTGGTATCCGCCGATCCTGGACCACCTCGGCGGCAGGCTGGTCCTCCCCGAACCCTTCGGCCTGCGGCACGCCTGGGCGGACAAGCCGTGGCGGCACCGCTTCATGGCGGACGACGCCCTGCGCGCTGCCACCCCGGTGCTCCGCGTGGTGCACTCGGCGGCCATCAAGGTGCTCGAGGAGAACGGCGTGAACACGGAGAAGTTCGGTACGCGTTCCGGCTTCCTCAGCGGCGCGGTCCAGGACCCGATGCCGAGGAAGGCGGACGTGTACGACGCGTGAGGGGCGTCAGAGAGCGGCGGGCCAGGCGTCGGCCAGCATCTTGCGGGTGTCCGCGAGCAGCTGCGGCAGGATCTTCGTGTGGCCGACGACCGGCATGAAGTTCGTGTCCCCGCCCCAGCGCGGCACGATGTGCTGGTGCAGATGCGCGGCGATGCCGGCGCCGGCGACCGTGCCCTGGTTCATGCCGATGTTGAAGCCGTGCGCGCCTGAGGCGGTGCGCAGGGCCGTCATGGCCTGCTTGGTGAGCTCGGCGAGTTCGGCCGTCTCCGGGGCGGTCAGCTCCGTGTAGTCGGCGACGTGGCGGTAGGGCACGACCATCAAGTGGCCGCCGTTGTACGGGTAGAGGTTGAGCACCGCGTACACCTGCTCGCCCCGCGCGATCACCAGGCCGTCCTCGTCGGATTTGGCCGGGATGGAGCAGAAGGGACAGCCGTCGTCGGCCCCCGGACCGCTCGGCTTGTTCTCACCCTGGATGTACGCCATCCGGTGGGGCGTCCACAGGCGCTGGAACGCGTCCTGCGTCCCCACTCCGATCTGCTGCTCCGGCTCACTCGTCATGCAGTGCAGCATATGACTTCGCCCGATCGAAGCGTGTCGGCGGGGCGCCCGCCGGCCGCAGCACGGCCAAGCTGGGGCGATGAGGGATGACAGCCGTCAGGCACGCTGGGAGAACCGCACGGAGGCACCGCTCGCCGTGGCCTCGCTGCTCTACCTGACCGCGTACGCGGTATGGGTCCTCGCCGCCGGGCTGCCCGCGGTGTGGCGGGGCGTCTGTCTGGCGGTGCTCCTGGCCGCCTGGGCCGCGTTCGCCGTGGACTACGCGGTCCGGTGGCGGCTGAGCGGGCTGGGCCCCCGCTTCGTGCGCACCCACTGGCTGGACACCCTGGTCCTCGTGCTGCCCCTGCTGCGGCCGCTGCGCGTCGTGCACGTCTACGAGGCGATCCAGCGCAGAAACGGGAGGCCGCGTCTCGCGCTGCACGCGCGCGTGGTCACGTACGCCGGTCTTTCCGCGCTGCTCCTCGGCTTCACCGGGGCGCTCGCCGTCTACCAGCAGGAGCACACGGCACGGGGCACGACGATCCATACGTTCGGGGACGCGGTGTGGTGGGCGGCGGCCACGCTGGCGACCGTGGGCTACGGCGATGTGTCGCCCGTGACGCCGATGGGGCGTCTGATCGCGGTGGGCATGATGGCCTGCGGCCTCGCGCTGCTCGGCGCGGTGACGGGGTCGTTCTCGTCGTGGCTGCTCCAGGTGTTCGCTCGGGAGGACGACGAGAGGCCCCCGGGGCGCTGAACTTCCCGGGGGCCTCGTCCCACGCGTCAGCGGGAGGGGGTCACACCTGCTGGCGGCTCTCCACCACGTCGAGCAGCTTGGCCAGCGCCTCGTCACGCGGGATGCCGTTCTCCTGCGAGCCGTCGCGGTAGCGGAAGGAGATCGTGCCCGCGTTCATGTCGTCGTCACCGACGATGATCATGAACGGGACCTTCAGCTTCTGCTGCGTCCTGATCTTCTTCTGCATGCGGTCCGACGAGGCGTCCACGTCGACCCGCAGACCCTTCTTCTTGGCCTCGGCCGCGAACTCCTGGAGGTACGGGATGTGCGCGTCCCCGACGGGGATGCCGACCGCCTGCACGGGGGCGAGCCACGGCGGCATGGCGCCCGCGTAGTGCTCCAGAAGCACCGCGAAGAACCGCTCGATCGAACCGAAGAGCGCGCGGTGGATCATCACCGGACGCTGCTTGGAACCGTCCGGCGAGGTGTACTCCAGGTTGAAGCGCTCCGGCAGGTTGAAGTCGAGCTGCACGGTCGACATCTGCCAGGTGCGGCCGATGGCGTCCTTGCACTGCACGGAGATCTTCGGACCGTAGAACGCGGCGCCGCCCGGGTCAGGGACCAGCGGGAGGCCCTGCTTCTCGGCGACCTTGCGCAGCGTCTCGGTGGCCTCTTCCCAGATCTCGTCCGAGCCGACGAACTTCTCCGGGTCCTTGGTGGACAGCTCCAGGTAGAAGTCGGTCAGGCCGTAGTCGCGCAGCAGGTTCAGCACGAAGGTCAGCGTCGAGTCGAGCTCGTCCGCCATCTGCTCCTTGGTGCAGTAGATGTGCGCGTCGTCCTGGGTGAAGCCGCGGGCACGGGTCAGACCGTGCACGACGCCCGACTTCTCGTACCGGTACACGGTGCCGAACTCGAAGAGACGCAGCGGCAGTTCACGGTACGAGCGCCCGCGCGCATCGAAGATGAGGTTGTGCATCGGGCAGTTCATGGGCTTGAGGTAGTAGTCCACGCCCTCGTCGAGCTGCATGGGCGGGTACATGCCGTCGGCGTACCAGTCCAGGTGGCCCGAGGTCTCGAAGAGCTTCCCCTTCGTGGCGTGCGGGGTGTAGACGAACTCGTACCCCTCCTCCTCGTGCCGCTTGCGGGAGTAGTCCTCCATGACCCGGCGGATGATGCCGCCCTTGGGGTGGAAGACCGCGAGGCCGGAGCCGATCTGCTCCGGGATGGAGAACAGGTCCAGCTCGTTGCCCAGCTTGCGGTGGTCGCGCTTCTCGGCCTCGGCGAGGAACTCCAGGTGCGCCTTCAGCTCGTCCTTGGTGGGCCAGGCGGTGCCGTAGATGCGCTGGAGCATCGGGTTCTTCTCGCTGCCCCGCCAGTACGCGGCGGCGTTGCGCATCAGCTTGAACGCCGGGATGTTGCGGGTGGTGGGCAGGTGGGGACCGCGGCAGAGGTCCTTCCAGCACAGGTCGCCGGACTTCGGGTCGAGGTTGTCGTAGATGGTCAGCTCGCCGCCGCCCACCTCGACGTCCGCGCCGTCGTCGCTGGACGCGGAGCCCTTGATGCCGATGAGCTCCAGCTTGTACGGCTCGTCGGCGAGCTCCTCGCGGGCGGCCTCGTCGGTGACGACGCGGCGCGAGAAGCGCTGGCCGCGCTTCTGGATCTCCTGCATCTTCTTCTCGACGGCCTTGAGGTCCTCGGGCGTGAAGGGCTTCTCGACGTCGAAGTCGTAGTAGAAGCCGTCCTTGACCGGCGGGCCGATGCCCAGCTTGGCCTCGGGGAAGAGCTCCTGCACGGCCTGGGCCATCACGTGCGCGGTGGAGTGGCGCAGGATGTTCAGGCCGTCCTCGGAGGAGATCTCGACCGGCTCGATCTCCTCGCCGTCCCGCACGGCGTACGCCAGGTCCTTCAGCTCGCCGGCCACGCGGGCGGCGACGATGGTGCGCTCCCCGGGGAAGAGTTCGGCGGCCGTAGTGCCCGTCGTCACCACGCGCTCTTCCCGCTCGGAATCGCGTTGGATGATCACACGGACGTCTGACACCGGTCTTCTCCTACCTGAAGGGGGTCGCGGCAGTCTGCTCCTGCGCGCGAAACGAATCGTACCGAGCCGGGGGCGCCCATCGCGAAACGGTTCTCTCCCCGGCCCCGGCCGCACCCCGCCTCAGTCCCCGCTGCACGCCTCCTCGAAGAAGTCGAGATTCTCCTGGAGCGACTTCATCAGGCGGTCCTTCTCCCCCTCGTCCACCTGCACGGGCACCACGCCGGAGGCCCCGGTGAGCCGCCGGAACCCGCCCCTGCTCTCCAGCCGTCCGTGCACCCGGATCGGCAGCCCCACCAGATGGGCATGGCCCGCGATGCGGTACGACTCCTCGTCAAGGGTCATGCGTACGTGGGGGACGTCGGCGCCCGCGAGCACCCGGACCCGCACCGTGCCGTCACCCCGCGGCCCCGACCGCCGCATCCGCACCACGGCCCCCGTGATCCGCACCGGCATCGCCGGCTCGTCCCGCAGATAGCGGGCGCTCGCCTCCCGCAGCACCGTCAGGTCACCGGGCGAGAACTCGACGGGCTCGGCGTCGACGGCGCACCCCTCGGGCACCCCGGCCGCGGGCGCCCAGTCCACCGCGACCCGCGCCCCTTCCGTGCCCCGCACCAGGGCGACGACGGCCTCCGTCAGCTCATGGCTGACGCCTGCCTCGACGGCGCCGTCGAACGCGTCCATGCCACCCGTGGCGCGCTGGTAGTCCACGGCCTCGCGGACCGCGTACAGCGCCTGATGCAGCCGTACAGCGAGGAGCCGCCCGGTCAGGACGGGCACGAACGCGGTGAGCTGCCGCCCGCCCGGAGCGGGCCCCACCAGGACGCTCTCCAGGGACGCGGCGGCGGGTCCGCGGTGCCGCGCACCGTAGTACCCGGCACGGCCGCGCGCCGCGAGGGCTCCGGCGAGCAGCATCTGCCGTGCCGCCGAGCGCAGTTGTTCCTCCGCCGTCCAGGTGGCCGCGCCCGCGGGACCGGCCGGGACGTCCCGGCACCAGCGGATCTCGTCGCTGGGCACGGTGAGCCCGACGAGCACGTCGCGCGCGGACGGCGACGCGCTGCGCGCCAGGGCGGTGAGCGCCTCGCCGAGCAGGTCCTCGCAGTCCGGGAAGGCCCTGTTCTCCGGGACCAGCAGACTCGTGCCGCCACCGCCTGGCCCCGGCGGGGTCCAGCGGGCGTAGCGTCCGGCCGCTCCCCCGCGCCGGCGCCAGCCGTGCCGGGCGAG
Organism: Streptomyces sp. NBC_01283; assembly: GCF_041435335.1. Lineage (NCBI taxonomy): Bacteria > Bacillati > Actinomycetota > Actinomycetes > Kitasatosporales > Streptomycetaceae > Streptomyces > Streptomyces sp. NBC_01283. Next base: position 7,475,472 of record NZ_CP108430.1, on the reverse strand, counting down.
CAGTGCGCCGAGCACGGCGGGGTCGACGTGCGAGGGCTCGGGGGGACCCAGCGGCGTCTGCGGGCCGGGCCAGCCGGCCGCGGCTTCGACGGGGTGGGGGCGGACGGGGCGTAGTGGCTCTTCCATGGGGCGGTGCATCAGGGTCTCCCTCCCGTCCCGACCCGCGTCATGATCTCGCAGAGGGCCCTGTCGTCGAAGATCCGCGAGGTCGGGACACGGACGGTGGTCCTGCGCCGGCCGGTCACCTGGTGTCCGGCGAGGTTGGTCCAGTAGCAGCAGTGCCGCAGGTCGAGCCGGTCATGGCTCGCGCGCAGCCAGTCGTCCTGCGACCGGGGCACGAGCATCACGACCAGGATCTTGTGCACCGAGACCGGGGTGCGGGCGAGCTTCTCCAGGTGGGGGTTGTCGAGAGTGAAGGAGAAAGCCGGACCCGCCGGGTTCGGCGGTATCTGGTAGGTGCACTTGAGCTGCACCTTGATGGTGACTTCGTCGTCGACCGTGTGCCCGGGGGCGCTGTGGCTGACGTGCCAGTCGATGCCGTTGTCGGGAAAGGGCTGGGAGAGCGAGCACCCCGCCGCGGCGGCGACAGCGTGCAGATAACCCACCTGAAGGGTCTCCATACAGGCGGTGGTGGCGAGTGTGCCGCGCGGCGGTGCGATCCGCTCGGGCAGCAGCCCACCCTGTTCGGGCTGCGCGAGCGCCATGTCCAACGAGCCTTCCGAACCAGTGAATCCCCGCATCGGGCCGGTCAACTTCCAAGCCCTGTACCTCTGTTGTCTCCGGGCCGCGTACAGCGCAAACGGCCCGGGTATCACCGGTGTGGGCAGGGGGAGAAAAGCCATCTGCCGGACATGATCGAGGAGTTGCGTCACTATGACGTGCTGGTACGAGGGGCCCTTGGCCGCATTCGACACGGAGACCACGGGCGTCGACGTCGAGACCGACCGCATTGTGTCGGCCGCCGTCGTCGTCCAACAAGGTGCGGGCACCCGCCCGCGGATCACGCGCTGGCTGGTGAACCCGGGCGTTCCGGTGCCCGAGGGCGCCACCGCGGTGCACGGCCTGACGGAGGAGCATCTGCAGCACAACGGCCGATGGCCCGCCCCGGTGATGGAGGAGATAGCCAGGGAACTGGCGGAACAGGGCGCCGCGGGCCGCCCCATTGTCGTCATGAACGCACCGTTCGATCTGACGATCCTGGACCGGGAGTTGCGCAGGCATCGCGCGTCGTCCCTCGATCACTACATGGCGGGCTCACCGCTGTGCGTCCTGGATCCGCGGGTCCTGGACAAGCAGCTCGACCGGTACCGCAAGGGCCGCCGCACGCTCACCGATCTGTGCGCGCACTACGCGGTGGAGCTGGACGAGGCGCATGACGCGGCGGCCGACGCACAGGCCGCGCTGGATGTCGTACGAGCCGTGGGAAAGCGTTTCGCGTCCCGCCTCGAACGGCTCTCGGCGGCCGAGCTGCACGCGTTGCAGGCGGTGTGGCACGCGGCGCAGGCGCGCGGTCTGCAGGCCTGGTTCGCGCGCAGTGGTACGCCGGAGACGGTGGATCCGGCATGGCCGCTGCGTCCCGAACTTCCGGCAGCCGCCTGACACATGCTGCCTTCGGGCATGAAAAAACCGGTCCGTCGGTGACGGACCGGCATTCTCCGGGTGGGCGATACTGGGTTCGAACCAGTGACCTCTTCGGTGTGAACGAAGCGCTCTCCCACTGAGCTAATCGCCCGGGAACGGACTGAACACTACAGGTCTTCGCGGGTTTCCTTCAAACCGCTTCCGCGAAAGCCCTCAGTCTCCGCTGAGGTGCGCCTTCAGGCCTCGCTCGCCCCCGCGCATCATCAGCGCGTGGTTGAGGAGGAAGACGGGCCTCCCGGGGACGGCGAGGCGACGCATCAGCGGTTTGCGCACCACCACTTCCTGGTCGTAGAGGGCCCGCGTCCCGCCCGCCACCGCCGTGACGGTCCAGCGCGCCCAGCCGTCCAGATCCCCGCTCATCACGATCTCCAGGATCCCGGCGGCCGGGTCGCGGCGCCGTTCCTCGGCGGTGACGAACAGGTCGTACGGCAGCAGGGAGCGGAAGCGCGCGGTGCCGGTGTGGTCGTCGAGGGGGGTCACCTCCCGCACCTGCGGCCACCACGCCGGATAGTCCTCGGCGCGTTCGAGGACGGCGTACACGTCGGCGGGTGGCGCGGGCACGTTCCAGACACTGCGGAAGCGGTAGTGACTCCAGTCCATGGACCGAGTCTGCCGCCAAGGCGCCGATCTGAGTACGTACTGAGTATCCGCGCCCATGCCCGGCGACGTGTCCTGGACCACACTCCACGGACATGACGAACATTCCGTCCCCGGCCGAGGAGCTCCGCATCCTCGACCTGGAGCTGCGCGGACTCGACGCGCGCAGGACGCAGTTGCTGCAACGCCGCGCCTGGCTGATCGGCGCCCTCCAGAGGGCTGCCACGCCCGCGCCTCCTCCTCCACGGCAGGTCCGTGCTCCCGAGGCCACACCGCCGAACGTGCAGAACGCGCTGCTCACCCTCGGCGGCATCCTCCTGACGATCGCGGCGGTCGCCTTCACGCTGGTGAGCTGGGGGCACCTGGGCATCGGCGGGCGCAGCGCGGTCCTCGCGGCCGTGACGCTGACGGCGCTCGGCGTGCCCGTGCTGCTGCTGCGCCGGAAGCTGCGCTCGACGGCGGAGACGGTGGCCGCGCTCGGCCTCGCCCTGACCGTCCTCGACGCATACGCCGTCCATGCCGTCGCCCTGCCGCGGGCCGATGCCCTCGGCTACACCGCGGCGGCGTCCGCCGTGCTGGCCGCGCTGTGGACGGCGTACGGCCTCTCCTTCCGCTCGCTGCGGCTGCCCTTGCCGCTGGCCGTGGCGACCGGTCAGCTTCCCCTGTTCCTCTGGGCGCGGGCCGCGGACGCGGGTGACCACGCGACGGCGGCGGCCCTTCTGGTGACGGCGGCGCTCGATGCCGCCGTCGCACTGCGGGTGAGCGATCCGGTCATCCGCACCGTCGCGACCGTCGGCGCCTGCGCCACGGGGCTGTGGGGCGCTCTGGCCGCCGGCCAGTTGTCCTGGTCGGCCGCGGATCTGCCCGCCGCGGCAGGGGCCGGGGCACTCCTGATGCTGGGCGCGTCGATCGCGCTGGTGGCGGCATGGCTGATCGCGGAGCCCCCGGCGGCTACGGCCACGGCGTTCGCGGGCGGTCTGCTCATCGCCGCCGCGACCGGTGGCGTGCTGCGCGAGGCACTGCCCGCCGCCTGGACGGTCCCCGCCTATCTGGTGTGCGCCGTCGCGCTGTTGGCGGTCAGCCGTACCGCACTGCCACGCCCGGTCCTGCGCGGCATCGCCGGTGCGGCGCTCCTGGTGCAGGCGCTCGCGGCACTGTGGACGCTTCCGGCGTTCGTCACCGCTCTCCTTGGTCCCGCGAATCGGGCGGCGAAGGCATGGTCGGGCGCACCGCGGGACATGGGCGACGCGCTCGCCCTCCCCGGACTGCCCGTGCAGCACCCCGTCATGGCAGCACTCGTGCTCGCCACCGTCGCCGGAGTCCTGTTCACGGCGAACCGACTCCTGCTCCCGGCCCTCGAACTCCCTGGGGAGGCACCACAGGGCCACACTGCGGCCGCCCCTGCCTCAGCTCCTGGCGCGGGTCCCGCCGCGGCGCCCACGAGCACACCGCCCCTCGACGCCCTCAGTGCCGCCCGCTGCAGCGCCCTGGCCCTCGCCTGGGCCGCCCTCCTCGTCCTCCCGTCCGCACTGCGACTCCCGTACGCGATCGGGGTGTCGGCGTATGTCGCGCTGACCGGCGTCCTGCTGGCCGTCGCGTCGCGGGTCGGCTCGAAGTCAGTCGGTCTTACTTCGCTGGGCCTCGCGGTCAGCTCCTCGGTGAGCGTCGCGTTCTTGGCACTGGCCGGCACTGAGGCGACCCTCGGCACCCTCGGCGCCCTGACCGCGCTGTTCCTGGCGGCGACCGTGTTCGCCGCCCGTGGCCGGACCGCCGCGCCGGGCGTCGCACACACTGCCGCCTGCGCCACCGTCGCGTACGCCACCGCGCTCCTGTGTGCCGCGGGCACGGCCTGGGACCTGCGTCCGGAGCACATCGGGCTGCTCGTGCTCGTCGTCCCGGCGCTCGGCGCCCTCGCCGCCGCCCGGCTCGGCCCGCATCCGCTGACACCGCCGGTCGAGATCACCGGAGCGGTCGCGGGCGGGCTCGCGATCGTCCTCACCGCCGGGCACACGGCGACCCTCGCCCTGGCCCTCGCGCTCGGCGGGGTCATCGCCGCGGGCACCGCGCTCCGCACGGACCGCCGCCGGGCCGGGTACGCGGCCGGGGTGCTGTTCCTCCTGGCGAGCTGGGTGCGGCTGGTCGCCTGGGACGTCACGACCCCGGAGGCCTACACCCTGCCGGTCACCGTCCCCGCTCTGCTGATCGGCGCCCTGCGCCTCCGCCGCGCCCCCGAGACGTCCTCCTGGACGGCCTACGGTCCCGGCCTCGCGGCGACCCTCCTGCCGAGCCTCGTGGCTGCCTGGAGCGACGCGCACTGGCAGCGTCCGCTGCTCCTCGGCATCGCGGCCCTGCTGATCACGCTGGCGGGCGCCCGGCACCGGCTGCAGGCGCCTCTGGTGCTCGGCGGCACGGTCCTCGCCCTGGACGCCCTGCACGAACTGGCGCCCTACATCGTCCAAGTGGTGGACACCCTGCCGCGCTGGCTGCCGCCGGCACTCGCCGGGCTTCTGCTCCTCGCGATCGGCGCGACGTACGAACAGCGGCTGCGCGACGCACGCCGGGTCCGTGATGTTCTCGGCAGAATGCACTGACTCCGCTTTTCCGCGGCGACAGCCGACGGAGTATCAATTTCCTTCTGCCATACGGGAAATCGAGTGAATACGACTGCGGCCCGGAGGCTTTAAGCCTCCGGGCCGCAGTTCCGGGGTGGGCGATACTGGGTTCGAACCAGTGACCTCTTCGGTGTGAACGAAGCGCTCTCCCACTGAGCTAATCGCCCCGGGCGCACGGAGAACATTACCGCATGTCAGCGGGTGCCTCCGACCGCCTCGGAGTCACCCGGGGGTCACTCCTTGATCTTCCACGGCATCTCGAAGCCGAACTTCCAGACGTAGATCCCGACCAGCACGGCGATGATCACCAGGCCGATGGTCGTCAGGATGATGTTCCGGCGGCGCACCTTGGGGTCGAGCGCACGCTGCGCCGCCTCCGTGACCTTCCGCTTCGTCCAGCGAAGCACCAGCTGGGCCCAGACGAACTCGGTCGCCCAGATCGCCATTCCGCCGAAGATCACCAGCCAGCCGGGCCCGGGCAGCGGCAGCATCACGATGCCCGCGGCCACCACGGCGAGGCCCACGATGAAGACGCCCACCTGCCAGCTGAGGTGCAGCGCCTTGCGGGCCTGGATGAACTCCGGCGCACGCGATCCGAGCGGCTGTTCGTCCTTCGTGCCGACGATTGTTTCGGCAACCTCCGGCTCGTTACTCCCCGTATTCATACGGCCCAACCCTACCGGACGGAAACCCGTCACTGGAATGGCTGTACCAACCGAACGAACAACCCGCCGTACGAGCTACCTAAAGACACCCAAAACCCTCAGAGGGGTTTACAACGGCACCGTAGGTGGCATGTCGATTTCGCCGACGTGCGAATCCCCGAGCGCACACTGAGCGAAAGGCCCTGGCGCTTATGAACACCACGGTCAGCTGCGAGCTGCACCTGCGCCTCGTTGTGTCGAGCGAGTCCTCACTGCCTGTACCCGCAGGACTGCGGTATGACACGGCCGATCCCTATGCCGTGCACGCCACCTTCCACACCGGAGCCGAGGAAACCGTCGAGTGGGTGTTCGCCCGCGACCTCCTCGCCGAGGGCCTGCACCGGCCCACCGGTACCGGCGACGTCCGAGTCTGGCCGTCCCGGAGCCACGGTCAGGGCGTTGTCTGCATCGCCCTGAGTTCCCCCGAGGGTGAGGCTCTGCTCGAGGCCCCGGCGCGGGCCCTGGAATCGTTCCTGAAGCGAACCGACGCGGCCGTGCCTCCCGGCACGGAACACCGCCACTTCGATCTGGATACGGAGCTCTCGCACATCCTGGCCGAAAGTTAGTTCCAGGCCGCGCGAGAGCGCCCGGCGCCGTCCGACTCGGGGCGACGGCTCGGGCATGACAACCGCACAGAGCAGACGCACCGGCGCCGTCGCCGCGGATTCCCGCGGGGACGGCGCCGGTGTGTCGTGTCGTGAAGCCGCTAGCATCGGCCAGCACCGGCGGACACCCTTCCACGCTCTCGACGAGCAAGGAGGGACCCCCACCACCCCCAGGCCAGGGAGCAAATCGTGCTGATCACCCACGACACCCGGTGCGCACTCGACGCCGTGGTCGATCTGGTGAACACCGCACCGGACACCGAGAGTGCGGCGAGCGGCGGGACGGAGGGGCTCGCGGACCTGGCGGCCCTGGGCGAGTTCGTACGAAGCCACGACATAAGCGACGTCGGGGTACTCACGGAGCGTGACCTGGCCGGCGTCCGGCACATCCGGGGCCGCTTCCAGGAAGTCTTCGCGGCGCCCGAGCCGCAGGCCGCGGCGGCAGTGATCAACGAACTGATCGCGGCGGCGGGCACCACGCCCCGGCTCACCGACCACGACGGCTACGACTGGCACGTGCACTACTTCGCGCCCGGCGCCTCCATCGCCGACCACCTCGCGGCGGACTGCGGGATGGCGCTCGCCTTCTTCGTGGTCGCCGGCGAGCAGGAGCGGCTGCGGCGCTGCGAGGCCCCCGACTGCCGGCACGCCTTCGTCGACCTCTCCCGCAACCGCTCACGCCGGTACTGCGACAGCCGCACCTGCGGCAACCGGTTGCACGTCGCCGCCTACCGGGCCCGGCGCAAGGAAGCCGCGGGCTGAGCCCCTGCCGCGGCCCGCACCCGGCACTTTCCCCCGCCGAGACCTCCCGCTAGAGCCGCAGCAGATCGTGCAACGAACCCATCAGGATCAGAACGCCGATCACCGCCAGGAAGATCATCAGGGGTGGTTGGGAGAGCGCGAACAGACAGCCCTTGGGCTCTTCCGTCGCGGCTCGCTCATCGGTCGGCGGGGCGGCATCGCCCTGTGCGGTGTCCAGCATCTCGCCGCGATGATGACTCAGTCCCGGAGGCGCCGATGACCAACACGCCCGGAAAGCGCGGGAGTTCGCCGCATTCCGTGACCTGCGAAAGTCCAGCGTCCCGCGCGTTCCGTCCATGGCCCACCAGCGACGCACCTCGTCAGACTCGGCGGCACCGCCGTCCACACGAACGAGGGACTCTTATGGGCATCGAACGCAGACGGATGTTGACGACCGCGCTCGGCACGACCGCTGCCGCGCTGGTGCCGCTCCCCAGGGCTTCCGCCGTGTCCGCCGCCCCGAAGCCCGTCCGGGCCGTCGGCTGGCAACGGGTCCGCCATCGCGGCATCCGCCCCGACGACCCGGCGGGGCGCGCCCCGCTGGCCAACCCCCGGCGCGGTTTCCGCTACGAGATGTCCTACAACGCGGCGGACCTGACGAGCCCCTGGCCGAACGAACAGGACCACTCCCCCGACGCCGCACGGACCCTGGAGCTCCTGGAGCGCGAGTACGGCCCCGGCGCGAACCTCACCCAGCTGTACTTCTACCTCTGGGACTTCGCGACCTCCGCCATCCCGCAGAGCGCTCTGGACAACATCGAGAGCGTCTTTCGAGGCCTGCGCCGCAAGGGGTACGCGGCGGTCCTGCGCTTCGTGTACGACGACGGCGTGCGGGACAACCGCCGCTACACCGTCCAGGACATCCAGCGGCACATCGGACAGCTGGCGCCGCTCGTCGCGCGCAACAGCGATGTGGTGGCCGTCTGGCAGGCCGGCTTCCTGGGCACCTGGGGCGAGTGGCACGGGAGCCACTACCGGCACGAGACCTACCCCGACGCCGTCACCGCCATCATGACGACCCTCGTCGAGGCACTACCGCCGGGACTGCACACGCAGGTCCGCTACGCCGAGAAGCGCGACATGATCACCAACAGGGCGATCCTGGACCGGGTCGGTTTCCACAACGACTACGTGACGCTCGGTGAGGGCGAGTGGGACTACTACGTCCCCGGCAACCCGGGCTGGCCCAGCTATCTCGACGTCTCGCAGACCCGCATGGTGGACGGCGAGATGCCCTGGGACAAGGGCCAGAGCGCGGATCCGTACGCCTGGAGCACCGTCATCCCGGGAGTGGCCGCCGCGCGGCGGTTGCAGACGCTCCGCTTCGACAGCCTCTCCCTGGTGCACAACGCGACGGTGACCGTCCCGGCCTGGAAGGCGGCGGAGCTGACCGAGCGGCAGGCCACGGAGGCGCTGCTCCCGGTCTCGGACGGCTATTTCCAGGGGCACGACGGGCGGCCGGTGGCACGCACGCAGTTCGAGTACCTGCGGGATCACCTGGGCTACCGGATCGAGGTGCGCGAGGCACGCAACGACCTGTCCGCCGTCCGGCGCGGCCGGCTCCCGGTGCAGGTCGACGTGGTCAACCGGGGCTTCGCGGCGCCCAAGCACCCGCGCCCCGTACGGCTCGTGCTCCTGGACGCGGACGGGCGGACGGTGGCCTCGGCGGACACCGGGGCGGACTGGCGCGACTGGCGGCCGCAGGGGCGTGCGGAGACCGGGGACGACCACGCGGGCCCGACCGTCGCGACCGTACGCGGAGAGCTCGCCCTGCCCGCCGGGGCACGTGGCCCGCATCGCGTGGGTCTCGCCCTGCCCGACCCCGCCTTCCCCGGCCAAGGGCGTCCCGTGCGGTGCGCGAACGGGTCGGTGGAGTGGGTCGACGGCGTGAACGTGGTCGCGAGGGTGCGGCTGGGCGGCTGACCACCTCGCGCACGAGTGCCGTGGTGATCCGCTCTCGGGGCTCAGATGCCGTGCTTCTTCAGGATGGCCTCGATGTCGCTGAAGTCCTCCTTGGGCGCGGCGGCCTTCGGCTGAGCCGCGGGCTGGGCGGCCGGCCGGACGCCCTGGCCCAGGGAGGGTGCGGACGCCGCGGGGGCCACCGCGTCGCGCTGGGCCGCCTTCGCGGCCTTGCGCTCCTTGCGGGTGCCTCCGGAGCGGCGCTCCACGGCGCGAGTGATCATGAAGAGGAGCCAGGCGACGCCGAGCACCCCGAAGCCGGCCCACGCCTTCATGCTGAAGGCGGTGTCCGACAGCCATCCGACGACACCGGTCATCACGAGGGCGACCGGGACCAGCGAGTAGGCGGCGAGGCGCGTGGCCGCGAGGAAACGCTTGCGATAGGCCGTGATCGCGGCAATGCCGAGGCCGGCCGCGGATACGGCGGAACAGACGGTCTCGGCAATCATCCGGTCCTCCAGGCGTGCGGGCGTAGACAGTGGCCCTGAATGGCACGGTCTTCCCCTCCATCCTGCACCGGGTGGGCCCTCCCGGGCCACGCTCCGAGCGGACTTCAGGGACATATCAGGGTCCCGTCTCCTCCGTAGGTTCCGGTCGGCGCCCCGGCCCCGGTTGGGAGGCGGACACGGGGCTGGAAGACTGTGTCCCATGAGCGACTCTGCCCCCGCGGCCCCCGCCGGCCCCCTCGTCATCGACATCTGGTGCGAGCTGCAGTGCCCGGACTGCCGGACCGCCCTCGATGACGTACGCGCGCTCCGTGCCCGCTACGGCGACCGCGTCGACCTGCGGCTCCGGCACTTCCCCCTCGAGAAGCACCAGCACGCCTTCGCCGCCGCCCAGGCCGCCGAGGAGGCCTTCGAGCAAGGGCAGGGCTGGCCGTACGTGGAGGCCGTGCTCGGCAAGGTCGAGGAGCTGACCCGCAAGGGCGAACCCTTCCTGGTCGAGGCCGCGCGTGAACTGGGCCTGGACGCGGAGGAGTTCGACACCGCGCTCGTCGACGGCCGGCACATGCTGATCGTCGACGCGGACCAGGCCGAGGGCAAGGCGATCGGCGTCACCGGGACGCCGACGTACGTCATCGGGGACGAGCGCCTCGACGGCGGCAAGAGCCAGGAGGGCCTGCGCGAGCGCATCGAGGAGATCGCGGACCGCCTGCTCGCGGACTCCGGCCAGGACTCCAGGAACACCTAGAGCAGCTGCTTGTAGACGTAGTACATGACCGGCTCGAAGCCCAGTGACTCGTACAGGCGCAGGGCCGGGGTGTTGCCCGCGAAGACGTTGAGGCCCAGGCGGCCGAGGCCCGCCTCCTGCGCCTGGGTCTCCGCGAGGAACATCAGGGACCGGCCGTGGCCGTGTCCGCGGTACTCCTCGTCGACCGCGACGTCGAAGACGAACCCGTCGGATCCGCGCCGCGCCAGCCACAGGGTGCCGACCGCCGTGCCCTCGTGGGTGAGCACACTGAGGCGGGTACCGGGGGTGGCGATGCCCTGCGGCAGGTGGTCCGCGTGGTCGGCGTCTGACTTGGCGCGCGCCTCCGCCGCGGGGACGCCGCGCTCGATCCAGGTCTGTGCGTAGTCCTCCTTCTCGCGGGCCAGCCAGACCTCGTACTCGTCCTCGGTCATCGGCCGCCCCTCGACGCCCTCCGGGAGCGCGGGCGGCCCGGCGGTCAGGGGCTTGACCATCTGGCGGTTGCGCTCCACGTAGCCGAGGGACACGGCGAGGCGGTGGGCCGCCGCGGCCTCGGCGGGCACGGCCACCTCGATCCGCTCGCAGCCCCAGCCGCGCGCCACCTCCTCGGCGGCGAGCACCGCCACGGTGGCACGGCCGCGTCTGCGGTCGGGCTCCTTGATGCTCAGATCCCGCATCTCGGCGACACCGGGCCCGAACACGGGATGCGTGGCGAGTTCTATCCCGCCCACAGGACGGCTGTTCACGCGCACTTCGTATGTGCGTGACTTGGCGCCGTCAGCGCTCTGCTGAAGCGGCCCGGTCGGCCGCAGGGTCGTGGTCATCAGTGGAGTTCTACCCGCCCTGCGGCTCGTGCGTCATGTGGATTACAAGCAGTTGCGGCCTCTTGCCCGGCCGCTCACGGGTCGAGGTCGTCCGCCGCCCGCTCGCCGAAGATCCGCATCGCCTTGGCGGTCACGGGGCCCGGTGCGCCCGGCAGTTCGCGCCCGTCGATCCGGTGCACGGCCTGCACGTCACGGAGCGTCGAGGTCAGGAACACCTCGTCGGCCCTGTCCAGGACGTCGAACGGCAGATCGCTCTCACGCGCGCCCGTCCAGTCGACGGCCAACGCGCGCGTGATGCCCGCCAGGCACCCGGAGGCGACCGGCGGCGTGTGGATCTCGCCGTCGAGCACCACGAAGACGTTCGACCCCGTGCCTTCGCAGAGCTGCCCCACCGTGTTGGCGAACAGCGCCTCCGTGGCGCCCTGTTCGCTCGCGCGCGCGAGGGCGACGACGTTCTCGGCGTACGACGTGGTCTTCAGGCCGGTCAGGGCGCCGCGCTCGTTGCGGGTCCACGGCACCGTGATGACGGCGGTCGAGTCGGGTCGCCTGCTGACCTCACCGAGGGCGGCGATCAGCGTCGGCCCCTGGTCACCCCGGTCCGAGCCGAGCGGCGAGAGGCCTCCGGTGTACGTGATGCGCAGTCGCCCCAGCGGCATCGGGTTGGCGTCGAGCACGGCGGCGCAGGCCGCGCGCACCTCGTCGAGGTCCGGCTCGGGCAGACCGAGGCCACGTGCCGAACGGGCGAGCCGGTCCAGGTGCCGGGTCAGCGCGAAGGGCCGCCCCTCGACCGACTTCACCGTCTCGAAGATTCCGTCACCGACGGTCAGGCCGTGGTCGAGCACGGAGACGCGGGCCGTCTCGAGGTCCTGCAGGCCGCCATTGAGCCAGATCTTCACTAAAGGGTCCCTCCACTCACTTCGTACGCTCCCGACGCTACCGCCAGCAGCCGTTCCGCCTTCAGTTCGGTCTCCCGCCACTCCCCCTCGGGGTCCGAGCCCCAGGTGATCCCGGCGCCGGTGCCGAACCGCAGCACGCCCTCCGCGCGGTCGATCCAGAAGGTGCGGATGCCGACGGCCAGTTCACCGGTGCCCCGGTCGGCGTCGACCCAGCCGATGCCGCCGCAGTACGGGCCGCGGGGCGCGGTCTCCAGGGCGTCGATGATGCGCAGGGCGCTCGACTTGGGGGCACCGGTGACGGACCCGGGCGGGAAGGCGGCCGCGAGGAGTTCGGGCCAGCCGGCGCCGGGCCTCAGCTCGCCCCGGACGGTGGAGACGAGATGGACGAGGCCCGGATGCTTCTCGACCACGCACAGGTCGGGCACGGTCACGGAGCCGGTCACGCATATCCGCCCGAGGTCGTTGCGGACGAGGTCCACGATCATGACGTTCTCGGCGTAGTCCTTCTCCAGGAGATCCGCCTCGGTCCGGCCCGTCCCCTTGATCGGCCCCGACTCGACGACACCGCCCGCGCGCCGCAGGAACAGCTCGGGCGACGCCGTGGCTATCTCGACGCCGTGGTCCGGCAGGCGGATCGTCCCGGCGTACGGAGCGGGGTTCCCGCGCGCCAGGAGCGCCGTCAGGGCGTCCACGTCGGCGTCCTCGGGGGCGGGCGCGGACAGCACGCGGCAGAGGTTCGCCTGATAGACGTCTCCGGCCGCGATGTGTTCCCGCACACGACGCACCCCGTCCACATACGCGGCGCGGTCGAGCGACGACGTCCAGTCACCTGCGGCGGGCCCCCGCCACGCGCCGGGCACCGGCGCGGGCACCGGATCCGCGCGTACGTCGTCGAAGCGGGCACAGACCAGTTCGCCCTCGAAGTTCGCGGAGACGGCCCAGAAGCCGTGGGAGTCCAGCGCCGAGGGATCGCTGGTCACGTCCCTGAGGCCGGTCGCGAGGAGGCCGCCGAAGCGCGCCATGGGCAGGGACGCCCCGGAGGGCGGCCGGGAGGACATCCGAGGGGCGCTGTGCACGTCTGTGAGTCTATGACCGGTGTCCCGGTCGCGCCCCGGGCCGGTGACAGCGCAGCACGCTGCGCAAACGCGTTTTTGTACTGGCCCAGGAATCCGCTAGAGTTCAACACGTCGCCGGGACGCGCAAGCGGGCCGGGAAAGACAAGCGGACGTAGCTCAGTTGGTAGAGCGCAACCTTGCCAAGGTTGAGGTCGCCAGTTCGAACCTGGTCGTCCGCTCGCAGGAAGTGGGGGATCTTCCCGACCCCCCGCACTCCTGGTGGAGTGGCCGAGAGGCGAGGCAACGGCCTGCAAAGCCGTCTACACGGGTTCAAATCCCGTCTCCACCTCCAAGGACGATTAGCTCAGCGGGAGAGCGCTTCCCTGACACGGAAGAGGTCACTGGTTCAATCCCAGTATCGTCCACTGGATCTTCTCGAAGGCTCCGTCTTCCTGAGGTCTGAACCCGCGCGATTAGCTCAGCGGGAGAGCGCTTCCCTGACACGGAAGAGGTCACTGGTTCAATCCCAGTATCGCGCACGCAGTACGCAGCACACGCAGGTTGACCCGCGCGATTAGCTCAGCGGGAGAGCGCTTCCCTGACACGGAAGAGGTCACTGGTTCAATCCCAGTATCGCGCACCACCCGTACGAAGCCCCCGGCCGTTCCCACGGCCGGGGGCTTCGTCGTTCCTCCGGTCAGGAGGAGAAGAGCATGTGTCCGAAGCTCTGGTGACGCTTGTGGTGGCCGTAGTGCCCGCCGTGACCGCCGTGGTGGCCGCCGTGCTGGGGAGCGCCCCAGGCCGGGGCCTGAGCGGCCGGGTAGCCCTGCGGGGCGGGCGGTGGGGGCGGGGCCTGCTGGCCGCCCCACTGGCTCTCCAGCCGGCTCAGGGACTCGAGCTCGCCATAGTCGAGGAATATCCCGCGGCAACCGCTGCACTGCTCGATCTGGACGCCATTGCGGTTGTACGTGTGCATCGGTGCGTGGCACTTGGGACACTGCATGGTCGGCTCAACTCCTCGCCGGTCGTGACTGTTTCGCCGGAACTCTGCCCGGCTTCGGTGCGTTGCACCCTACTTCGTGGTGGTGGGCTCCAACTCCGGTGGGAGGGCGGCCATTCGATCACAGGCGTCGACCACGGCCAGCTCCACCTCGTCCAGGGCCCGGTTCTCCTTGACGGACTTGGCGACGGCCAGGGCGGCTGTCTGCGCGGTGAGGGCGCGGGCCGGTACGTCGAGGGCGGGCCAGGGGTCCGTGCCGTCGGGCGGAACCGCCGGTCCGCGTGCCGCGCGGTAGGCGGTGAGGAAGCGGGTCCACTCGTCGGGGGCGAGGAGGCCGCAGGCGTACCAGGCGGCGGGGCGGGCCAGGTCCCAGGCCGGGTCGCCGAGGCCGAGATCGTCGATGTCGATGAGCAGCCAGCGCCCGGCGGGTGTGCGGACGAGCTGGCCCAGATGGAGGTCGCCGTGGCACAGGAGCTTGGGGGGCGGTGCGGGCGCCTCGGCCCGGGCCCAGGCGGGCAGCGTGGCCCAGGCGCGCTCGACGGGGGCTGCCGCGGGGTGCGGACCCGCGGCCCGCATCCGCGTCATCGCGCGGGCGGCCTTCGCGGGGCCGCGCATGTCGGGGAGCGGCTGCGGGAGTTCCGCGGGGGATGTGGCGTGCAGGCGGGCGAGGAGGGTCGCCACGGCTTCCCAGGGGGCGGCGTCGGGGTCGTCGCGGTCCACCGGGGTACCGGCCTCCCAGCAGGTGACGAGGCGCCCGTGCAGCGGTATCGCGGTATCGCCGAGCGGCGGGAGGAGGGTGCCGTGGAGGGCGGCGGCAACCTGCAGACGGACCGCAAGCTCGGCGGGGTCCGTGCCAGGGGCGTGCGCCTTGGCGACGGTGTCCCCGTGCCGGACGACCGTGGCATCATCCCGGTCCGCGAGGACGACTTCGGGCACGCACGCGCAGGGACGCGGGGCCCGGTGGGCCGCGTGGCCGGCCTCCTCGGTCAGCACAGCCAGCAAGGCGGTCACGGATCCCCCGGGGTACGTCGATCGATGCTCCCGCGAGCGTACGCGGGGGGGGCGCAGGAGAACCCCGCGGAGCCCTCGGCACCCCACAGGCTCCCAGCACAAAGAAGTGCCCGCGCAGCTCCCCAGCTGCGCGGGCATTTCTCGTGCCGTCCGCCGCACCCCCGTCCCCACGGGGTTTCCTGGCCGGATGTCCCCGCCCGGACCGCTCATCCGGGCCCGGGGCGCCGCTCAGCGCCCCAGCATCACGCCCACGGACGACGCCTGTGTGACCACTGCGTCCCAGCCGCCGAAGACGACCACCAGCAGGGCCGCCAGAGGAAGAACCATGGCCGTCGCCACCAAGGGATGGCGCGTGCCGGACGGGCGGACGCCGAACGTGGCGAAAGCCTTACGTCCCTGCGTGCGGACCATTGCCCGCGGTGCCGTGTCCGCCATGGTTCCTCTCCTGACCGAGTCTGTATGAATGTGACAGCGGCGGGTGTCGGACCTCGGGGGACGAGTGCTGCACCCGCCGCTTGACCTCAAATCTAGGTGCGCCCGAAGCGTGGGTCGTCATGCCCTCGTACCGATTGGCGGGCCTCCCGGAGGATGAGCGATCGGCCCCCGCGTACTCCCATGGGTGGAGACGGGGTCCTAGGTCTCAGGGTCTTCCCGGAGGGGTCGTGCCGCCTGCTCGGAGGTGTCCTCCCGCGGAATGGGCTGCTCGACCAGAGCCAGGACACGGGTCGCCATGAACCGTGCCGTCCGCACGACGGAGCCTCCCCCGCTGCCTGAAGGACGCGGGGGGACCCCCAGGGTGACTTCGCTCACTTCGACCACCCCTCTGCGCACCGCTGTCTCCACCCGGCGGCCCGCCCGGCTCGCCACCACCTCGTACGTCCGCGTCGTGTCCCCGGCGTCCACGACTATCTCCACGCGATCACCCTTCACGGGATCAATCCCCCTTCAACGACGGACGGTTGGGGAGCAAGCCCTGTACAACGGCCGCTCTCCCCCGGCGCCCTGACCACTCTTCAAGTTTCCCACCCGGCACTGACAATCGGTCGGGCCGTGAGGGCGCGGCCTCTGCACCTGCCCGGCCACGGAAACGTAAGCTGTGGCACGACAACGGACCGGGCAGCGGGGATGGACATGGCGATGATGCGGCTCCGGCGCGAGGACCCGCGTGTCGTCGGCTCGTTCAGACTGCACAGGCGGCTGGGCGCCGGCGGCATGGGTGTCGTCTACCTGGGGTCGGACCGGCGGGGGCAGCGCGTCGCCCTCAAGGTGATCCGGCCCGATCTGGCGGAGGACGAGGAGTTCAGATCGCGCTTCGCGCGCGAGGTCTCCGCGGCCCGCCGCATCCGCGGCGGCTGTACCGCGCGGCTCGTCGCCGCCGATCTCGACGCCGACCGGCCGTGGTTCGCCACGCAGTACGTCCCCGGGCCCTCCCTGCACGACAAGGTCGCCGCCGAGGGTCCGCTCTCCGCGGCCGACGTGGCGGTCGTCGGCTCGGCGCTCGCCGAAGGCCTCGTCGCCGTACATGAAGCCGGGGTCGTGCACCGCGACCTGAAGCCGTCGAACATCCTGCTGTCCCCGAAGGGGCCGCGGATCATCGACTTCGGCATCGCCTGGGCCACCGGCGCCTCGACACTGACCCATGTGGGCACCGCCGTCGGCTCGCCCGGATTCCTCGCGCCCGAACAGGTGCGCGGTGCCGCCGTCACGCCCGCCACGGACGTGTTCGCCCTCGGCGCCACCCTTGCGTACGCGGGGATGGCGGACTCACCCTTCGGGCACGGCAGTTCAGAGGTCATGCTCTACCGCGTCGTCCATGAGGAGGCGCAGCTCGGCGGGGTGCCGGACGCCCTCGCCCCGCTGATCAGGGCCTGCCTCGCCAAGGACCCGGAGGAGCGTCCCAGCACGCTCCAACTGTCACTCAGGCTCAAGGAGATCGCGGCCCGTGAGGCACAGGGCCTGACGGACCCGCGGCCGCCCGCGCCCCGGCAGGACCAGGACCGTCCGACGGGACGGATGGCCGAGGAGTACGCGGACCAGCGCACGCAGCGGCGTCATCCGCAGGGCACTCCCCCGCCCCGGCCCAGTTCGTCACGGCCGAGTTCCCCGCGGACCGGGGGCTCGCGCACGGGTTCCTCGCGCCCGAATTCGGCCCGGCCCAGTTCCTCGCGGGCCGGATCCGGTTCCTCGCGATCCGGTTCACGTCCCGGGCAGGCCCGGAACACCACGCGCTCAGGCGGCGCCCGGCGGCCCGCCAACCCGCGGCTGCTGCGCCAGCGGCTCTTCGTCTTCGTGGTCGTGACGCTGCTCGTGGCCCTGGGGATCGCGGCGGCCCAGGGATGCCAGGGGCCCGCGCGCGGGCTCGGCGGCAGCGGCGCGCACGAGGTGCGCGACGTACAGCAGAGCCAGCGGCAGGACCCGGGGCCGGGCCCTCAGAGCTGAGGGCGGCCCGTCGCCACCGCGTAGAACGCGACCGCGGCCGCCGCTCCCACGTTCAGCGAGTCGACGCCGTGGGCCATCGGGATGCGGACCCATTCGTCGGCTGCCATCAGGGCCTTCGTGGTGAGGCCCTCGCCCTCCGCGCCGAGCATCAGTGCGACCCGGTCCATGCGGTGGGGCGCCGCCTCGTCCAGGGTCTTCGCCTTGTCGTCCGGGGTGAGCGCCAAGAGGTTGAACCCCGCCTCGCGTACGCCATCCAGACCCTTCGGCCAGGATTCGAGGCGGGCGTAGGGGACGGAGAAGACCGCGCCCATGGAGACCTTCACCGAGCGGCGGTAGAGCGGATCCGCGCAGTCCGGTGAGAGCAGGACCGCGTCCATGCCGAGGGCGGCTGCACTGCGGAAGATCGCGCCGATGTTGGTGTGGTCGTTGACCGACTCCATGACGACGACGCGGCGCGCCGTGGTGAGGAGTTCGTCCGACGTCGGCAGCGGCTTGCGCTGCATCGAGGCGAGGGCGCCGCGGTGCACGTGATAGCCGGTGACCTGCTCGGCCAGGTCGGGGTTGACCGCGTACACCGGGGCCGGGACCTCGTCGATGACGTCCCGCATGACGTCGACCCACTTGGCGGAGAGCAGCATCGAGCGCATCTCGTAGCCCGCCTGCTTGGCGCGTCTGATCACCTTCTCGCCCTCGGCGATGAAGAGGCCTTCGGCGGGCTCGCGCTTGCGGCGCAGTTCGACGTCGGTCAGGCCCGTGTAGTCGCGCAGGCGCGGGTCGGTGGGGTCGTCAACGGTGATGAGATCAGCCACAGGGTGATACTGCCTTGTCCTGGGTGTGGTGCCAACGCCTGGGAACGGGTTGGGTTACCGATGGTTACTCGAGGGGTCGGGGTGGCTAGGCGGAACCGTCGGGGCCCACGTTCACCACGTCGCCGATGACGATGACGGCCGGGGGCCTCACCTCGTGCGCGGCGACCTCGGCGGCGACGGTGGCGAGGGTGGCGTCCACGCGGCGCTGGGCCGCGGTGGTGCCCTCCTGGATCAGGGCGACGGGGGTCTCGGGCGACCTGCCGTGCGAGGTGAGCGTCTCGGCGATCTTGCCGATCTTGTCCACGCCCATCAGGACCACGAGGGTGCCGCGCAGCTTGGCCAGGGCCGCCCAGTCGACCAGGGAGCGCTCGTCGTCCGGGGCCACGTGGCCGCTGACCACCGTGAACTCATGGGCGACGCCGCGATGCGTGACGGGGATGCCCGCCGCGCCGGGCACCGAGATCGAGCTGGAGATGCCGGGGACCACGGTGCAGGCGATGCCCTCCTCGGCCAGCGCCTGGGCCTCTTCCATGCCGCGCCCGAAGACGAAGGGGTCGCCACCCTTGAGACGCACGACCGACTTGCCCTGCTTCGCGTGCTCGATGAGGGCGTTGTTGATGGCCTCCTGGGCCATGAAGCGCCCGTACGGGATCTTCGCCGCGTCGATCACCTCGACGTGCGGCGGGAGTTCGGCGAGCAGGTCGCGGGGGCCGAGCCGGTCGGCGATGACCACGTCCGCCTCGGCGAGGAGACGACGGCCGCGGACCGTGATGAGGTCGGGGTCGCCGGGCCCGCCGCCGACGAGGGCGACGCCGGGGGTGCGGGTGCGGTGGTGGGGTGCCACGAGGGTGCCGTCGCGCAGGCCCTCGACGACCGCGTCGCGGATGGCCGCGGTGCGGCGGGGGTCGCGGCCGTGGATGTCCGTGGTGAGGACGGCGACCGTGACGCCCTCGGAGCGGCCGGTCGCGGGGGTCAGCGCGGTGGCGGCGTCGGCGTCGTCCGAGCGGACGCACCAGACGCGGTGGGCTTCGGCCTCCGCGGAAGCGGCCCTGTTGGCCTCGCCGTCACTGGTGGCGATGAGGGCGTACCAGGCGTCCTTGAGGTCGCCTGTCTCGTAGCGGCGGCGCTCCCAGGTGATCTCCCCCGCGTCCGCCATCGCCTCCACCGAAGGGGTCGCCGTCGGCGACACGAGGTGGATGTCGGCGCCCGCGGCGATCAGGGCGGGGAGGCGGCGCTGGGCCACCTGGCCGCCGCCGAGGACGACCGTGCGGCGGTCGGTGAGGCGGAGGCCTACGGGGTAGGCGGGGCTTTCGGCCATGGCGGGAGGCTCCTCGTGCGGGGCGCTGCCGCTGCGGCGGTGGAGCGGCGCTGACGTGCGGGTTCTACGTGCGAGTTCACTTTACGGTGCGGGTAGGGGCGGGCTCTTTCCGCGAGCCCGCCCCTACCCCCCGACAACCGGGGCTTCGCCCCAGAACGCGGCTACTTCTCCGTTACCCCCGCCGAGTCGAACGTGGCCACCTCGTGCATCGCGCGGGCCGCGCTCTGCACCACCGGGAGGGCGAGCAGGGCGCCGGTGCCCTCGCCCAGGCGGAGGTCGAGGTCGATCAGGGGGCGCAGGCCCAGCTTGTTCAGGGCCGCCACGTGGCCCGGCTCCGCGCTGCGGTGGCCCGCGATGCAGGCCGCGAGGACCTCGGGGGCGATGGCGCGGGCGACCAGGGCCGCCGCGCCGGCGCTCACGCCGTCCAGGATGACCGGCGTACGCAGGGAGGCGCCGCCGAGGAGCAGGCCCACCATCGCCGCGTGCTCCAGGCCGCCGATCGCCGCGAGGACGCCGATCGGGTCGGCAGGGTCGGGCTGGTGCAGCTCCAGGGCGCGGCGCACGACGTCGACCTTGCGGCTGTGCATCTCGTCGTTGATGCCCGTGCCTCGGCCGGTCACCTCGCCGGGGTCGGTGTCCGTGTAGACGGAGATGAGGGCCGCGGACGCCGTGGTGTTCGCGATGCCCATCTCGCCGGTGAGCAGGGCCTTGTTGCCCGCGGCCACCAGGTCGCGGGCGGTCTCGATGCCGACCTCGATGGCCGCCTTGACCTCCTCGCGGCTCAGTGCGGGGCCGGTCGTCATGTCGGCCGTGCCCGCGCGGATCTTGCGGGGCAACAGACCGGGGGTGGCCGGGAGTTCGCTGGCCACGCCCACGTCGATGACGCAGACCTCGGCGCCCACCTGGTTGGCGAAGGCGTTGCAGACCGCGCCGCCGCCGAGGAAGTTGGCGACCATCTGCGCGGTCACCTCCTGGGGCCAGGCGGTGACACCCTGGGCGTGCACACCGTGGTCGCCCGCGAAGATCGCGACGGCCGCGGGCTCCGGGATCGGCGGCGGGCACTGCCGGGAGAGGCCGGAGAGCTGCGCGGAGATGATCTCCAGCATGCCGAGCGCGCCCGGCGGCTTCGTCATCCGCTTCTGCCGCTCCCACGCCTCACCGAGCGCCTTCGCGTCCAGCGGACGGATGTTGGAGACGGTCTCGGCGAGCAGGTCGTGCGGGTCCTCGCCGGGCAGGGCACGGCGGCCGTACGTCTCCTCGTGGACCACCCAGGAGAGGGGGCGGCGCTTGGACCAGCCTGCCTGCATCAGCTCAGGCTCCTCGGGGAACTCGTCGACGTAACCGACACAGAGATAGGCCACCACTTCGAGGTGCTCGGGCAGGCCGAGGGTCCTGACCATCTCGCGTTCGTCGAAGAAGCTGACCCAGCCGACGCCCAGGCCCTCGGCGCGCGCCGCGAGCCAGAGGTTCTCGACCGCGAGGGCCGAGGAGTACGGGGCCATCTGCGGCTGCGTGTGACGGCCGAGGGTGTGGCGGCCGCCGCGGGTCGGGTCGGCGGTGACGACGATGTTCACCGGGGTGTCGAGGATGGCCTCGATCTTCAGTTCCTTGAACTGCTTCGCGCGGCCCTTGGGGAGCGACTTCGCGTACGCGTCCTTCTGGCGCATGGCCAGTTCGTGCATCGTGCGGCGGGTGTCCGCCGAGCGGATGACGACGAAGTCCCAGGGCTGCGAGTGGCCCACGGAGGGCGCCGTGTGGGCCGCCTCCAGGACGCGGAGCAGCACCTCGTGCGGGATGGCGTCGCTGCGGAAGCCGTTGCGGATGTCGCGGCGTTCGCGCATGACGCGCAGGACGGCCTCGCGCTCGGCGTCGTCGTAGGCGGGGGCGGCGGGCGCCTCCGACTGCTGGACCGGCTCCGGCTGCCCGACGGGCTCGGGGACGACGGCCTCGTCCGCGGCTTCCGCCGGGTCGGCGGCCTCGGGCACGTGGACGGGCCCGGCTTCGACGACGGCCAGGGGCTCGGGGGCCTCCGGAGCGGCCGACGCCTCCAGGATCTCGACTGCCGGAGGGGCGACCTCCGCCTCGACGGGCTCGGGCTGCGCCTCAGGGGCCTCGGGCTCCTCCGCCGTGTCCGGGGCGGGAGTCGCCGCCACGGCCACGGCCTCTCCACTGTCACGCGGTGCGGGCACGGTGGCCTCGGGCTGGGGGGAGACGGGCTGGGGGGCCTCGGGCGTTTCGGCGGGTGCGGCGATCTCGGCGGCTTCGGCGGGCTCTGCGGCTTCGGCGGCTTCGGCGGCTTCGGCGGCTTCGAGGAGAGCCGAGGGGTCCTGGGCCTCGGGGGCCTCGGGGGCCTCCGGGGTGGCCGGCGTCTCCGGGATGCCGGCTGCCGGAAGGGCGGCCTCCGGCTCGACGGGTTGCGGCTGCGGCTGCGCCTCGGGGGCCTCAGGCTGCGGGGCCTCGAAGTGCTCCGGCGGTACGGGCGCCGAAGGGACGGACGCCTGCGGTACGGACTCCGGGGGGACCGACAGGGCGTGCGGAGGCGTCGGTGCCAGGTGAGGCGTGGTCGGCACGGAGCCCTCGACCGGCACGAACTGGCCGAGGGGCGCGGGGGCCTGGGGCGCGGCGTAGGACTGCGGGTTCAGGTCCCCCTGCAGCTCCTCGCCCTGCGGCGCCTGGGCCGCGGAGACGTCTGCGTACTGCTGGGCCTGCTGGGCCTGCGGGATGTGCGGGCCCTGGGCCGCGTGTCCCGCGCCCGCGAGCGGCGCGTCCGACCAGGGCTGCGCGCCCGCCATGGCGAACTGCGGCTGGCCGGAGCCCTGCGCGTGCACGGGCTCCTGGCTCGCTTCCGGGGCGGGCGCGGACGGGTCCACGGCGGCGGGCTGCTCGGCCGACGGCTGCTCGGCGTCCACGGCGAACGCGGGCTGCCCGGCATCGGCGACGGCCTGCGCGAACTGGGCGTCGGCCTCAGCACCTTGCGCGGCCGCAAGGTCGGCTGCATCCGCGGCCTGCGGGAAGGCGGCAGCCGGCGTCTCGGCGGCCGGCGCGGGCTGCGGGGCCTCGGGCGCGACCGCGTCCTGCGTGCCCGGTGCGTCCGGTGCGTCCTGCGCCTCCGGCATGCCCTCTGTGACGGGAGCGACGGGAGTGCCGGGAGTGACGTCCGGGACGACCGTTTCTGCTGGTGCGACGAACTGCACGGACTGCCCGTACTGAGGAGACTGGGAGCCCTGGGCGTGCTGGGGCTGCTGCGGCTGAGGCGTCCACGGCGTCGCGCCCTGCGGCGCGTTCTCACCGAGCTGCTGCCCCGGCAGCATCCCTTCCTCGTCGCGCGGGATGTCGAGGTACTCGGGCCCCACGGTGGGCGGCCCCGCGTGCCGCACGGGCGCGGCGTGCTGCGGCGCACCGGCCGGTCCGCGGTCGGCGAGGGAACGTACGGGACTGCCCGAGCCGTCGGGTACGGCGGGACCCGACGGGCCCCGGTGGAGCGGGCGGCGGGACGGGCCGGGGTGCGACGCGGGCGCGGGGGTGGCCGCACCGGGCAGCTGGACGCCGTTCAGGTCGACCGAGCCGCTGTCACGGCCGGCCGTCTCGTGCGGGCCCGGCTGATGCATGGCCTGCGGCTGCCCGACCGACTGCTGCCCGACCGCGTGCTGGGCGGCCGACTGCTGGGCGAACGCCTGCGGGGCCGCCGCGTGCTGGCCGCCGACGGACTGATCGGGCATGGGCTGCGGCTGGTCCGCCGCGGAAGGATCGACACCGGGCTGGCCGGCCACCGGCTGCCCGGCGGCGTACTGGCCCCCGAGCGAAGCGTCCGCCACCGGCTGGCCCACACCCTGCCCGACAGCCACCGGCTGACCCGGCTGCGGCTGGGCCGACGTCGGCTCGCTCCAGGCGCCCTGGGCACCCGGCATCAGCAACAGGTCGTCATCATCCGCGGGGGCGACGCTCTCGGCGGGATTCTCGGAGGGGTCGAGGTAGGTGTACGCGCCCGGGGCGGGGACGCCCGGCTGCTCCACCATGCCTGCGTTCTCCGGCAGTCCCTCGCCCGGGACCTGGCCGGTGTCGGTCATGCGTAACCCCTCGCCCATCGGTTAGTGCTTCTTCGACCGCCCCTCAGCCTTCGGCCGGGGAAGCCCCATCGCCCGGAGCGGCGCACCAACCGCCCGTCAATCTCAACGAGCGTGCGCGCCACGCGGCACGAACCGCGTACGGACAACAGGCATTGTCCCGGGTGGCCTGCCACCGCGGCGGCTTGATCCGCAACGGCCCGCTGTGGGCTGCGCCACGTTGCGCGCCCTCCGGTCCTGCCGTACCACACACCCCCCAAAACGGGCGAGCTTTCCGGACATTGACCAACTATTTGCCGGACACTCGGGTGCGGTACAACGATCGGCCAGCCTACCCCGCACCGTGCGGCAGCAGGGTCACGGGGCGCGATCGGGCAACTGTCCGGAGAGCAGGAAGACCACGGTCCGCTCCCGCTCCGTCCACGCGCGCGTGTCGAGTTCGACGGACTGGAGCAGCGCGCATTCGACCGCGTATCCGTGCTCCGTCAGGCCCCTGCCGATGAGTTCGGCCGCGTCACGGGTCGACGCGTGCGTCACGATGCGCGCCGGGCGGCGGTCGGCGACGGCGGAGACCACCTCGGCTCCCCCGCCCCCGATCCGTACGACATCGGGCTCGGGCAGGTCTTCGAGGATGTGCGGCGCCGTGCCGTGCACGATCTCCGGCTGTACGCCGAAGTGGCGGGCGACCGCCGTGGTGCGGGCGCAGGCGTCGGGGTCGGCGTCGACGGCGATGACGGCGGCGCCGAAACGTGCCGCCTCCACGGCGAAGGCGCCGCTGCCGCAGCCGATGTCCCAGACCAGATCGCCCACGCGCGGGCCGACGCGGGCGAGTTGGACGGCCCGCAGGCGGTCGCTCTCGCCCTCGCCGAGCTGGGCGTCGCCGCCGTAGGCGGGGGCGGGCAGCGCCCAGCCGCGCGGGGTCCCCGGGTCGCGTCCCGCGATCCAGCCGGTGTCGGAGGCGGCGGCCGGGCCGCCGATGACGATGACGACGTTCGGGTCGCGCCAGGTGTGGTCGGCGGCCTTGTCCGAGGTGAGGACGGTGACCTGTTCGCGCTCGGTGCCGAGCTCCTCGCAGATCACGAAGGTGCGGTGCACGCCCTGGAGCAGCAGGCCGAGCTCGGCCGGGCCCGCTCCGGGCGAGGTGAGGACGGCGACCTTGGGGTGCGCGCGGCAGACGTTCACCGCGCGGCGCAGGGTGCGCGGGTGGGCGACCACGACCTCGGCGTCGTCCCAGGGCATCCCGGCGCGGGCGAAGGCCTGGGCGACGGAGGAGACGGCGGGCACCACTTCGACCTCGAGGCCGTACTCGGGGGCGCGCAGCGTGCGGACGACGCCGAAGAACCCGGGGTCGCCATCGGCCAGGACCACCGCGGTGCCGCGGTGGGCGGCGATGCGGCGGGCGGCCAGGCTCACGCTGCCCAGGCGGATCCTTTCCGCGGCCCGCGGCACCTCGCCGAGCGCGAGGTGGTGGGCGGCGCCCGCGACGAGTGTGGCGGCGCCGAGCGCCGAGCGCGCGGCGGCGGTCAGCGGCGAGCCGTCCCAGCCGATCACCGTGACGCGGTCGGCCATCGTCGTCTGTCTCCTGGAGTCTCGCGGATCGTCTGAGGGGGGCCGGGCATCGCGTGTAGGGGACAACCGCGTGCGGCCAGGGGCGAGCGTACCTGCTGGACCGGCGTGACGCCCCGGCGGTCAGTTCCAGTCGGAGAAAGCCGTGAACCCGCTGTCGGCGAGCTGCTCGCCCACTCCTTCCAGATCTTCGGGGAGCAGGCTCCACACGATGAGGTCGGTGCGGACCTCGAGCCAGCCGCCGAACGGATCCCCGCCGTTGCGCGTACGCGCTATCCAGGCGCCCCGCAGGACTCCCTCGCTGATGCAGCCGATCTTCTGCGCGACCTGCTGGGCCGCGGTGTTGTCGGCGGCGGTGCGCAGCTCGATCCGCTCGAAGCGCTGGTCGTTGAAGAGCCACTGGGCGGTGGCGAGCGCCGCCTCCGACGCGTAGCCCTCGCCGCGGGCCCAGGGGGCGACGACGTAACTGAGTTCGCTGGAGCGTACGCGCCAGTCGATGTCGCGCAGTTGGACGATGCCGACCAGGCGCTGGGTGAGGAACTCCGTGACGGCGAGGGCGATTCCGCGGCCCTCGGTGCGCTCGGCGGGTGCGAGGCGGTTGATCCAGTCGCGGGCGTCGGCCTCGGTGTAGGGCTGGGGCACGGAGGTCCAGGCGGTGACCATCTCGTCGTTCATCATCTCCGTGTACGCGGAGACGTCGGCTTCCTCGAACGGGCGCAGCACCAACCGCTCCGTGCTGATGGAGATGTCGGGGAGGGTGGTTGTCATGCGCTGCTCCGTAACCTGGAACCTCGGGCCTGCTGGAGAGCCCAGCATGCAGCATGTCCACGCGCAAACGCACCACGGGGTCCGCTCCTTCATCAGGAGCAGACCCCGTGCCGAGGGCGGAAACGGACTGTGCGTCAGCTCGTTTCGACGGGCAGGACGGAGCCCTTGTACTTGTCCTGAATGAACTGTTTCACCTCGGGTGAAGTGAGCAGTTCGGCCAGCTTCCTGACCCGCGGATCGTCCTCGTCGCCCTTCTTGACGGCGAGCACGTTGTTGTACGGATTGTCCTTGGGCGACTCGAGAAGGATGGCGTCCTTCTTGGGGCTGAGTCCGGCGTCGAGCGCGTAGTTGTTGTTGATGACCGCGGCGTCGACGTCTTCCAGGGAGCGGGGCAGCTGGGCGGGTTCCAGCGGCTTGAGCGTGAGCTTCTTCGGGTTGGACGTGACGTCCCCGGGGGTGGCGGTCGAACCGGCCCCCTTCTTGAGCCCGATGACACCCTGGGAGGCGAGGAGTTGCAGCGCCCTGCCTTCGTTGGTGGTGTCGTTCGGAAGGGCGACGGTCGCGCCGGCGGGCAGCTCGGTGACGTCCTTCGCCTTCTTCGCGTACACCCCCATCGGCGGCAGATAGACCTCGGTCACCGGCGTGAGCTCCGTCTTCTTGGACTTGTTGAAGTCCTCCAGGTACGGGGCGTGCTGGTAGAGGTTGGCGTCGAGGGACCCTTCCTGGAGCGCGGTGTTCGGCGTGACGTAGTCAGTGAACTCCGTGATCCGGAGGTCGAGTCCCTTCTTCTTCGCGAGGTTCTCCTTGATGTACGTGAGGACTTCGCCGGCCGGGGTCGGGGTGGCGCCGACGGTGAGCGTGTCACTGTCGGCGCCTCCCGAGCCGGATCCGCTGCCGCACGCGGTCAGCCCGAGCGTGAGGGCGAGCGCGCCGGTGACGGCGGCCGTGACGTGCCTGCGCATGATCAGAACGCCGCGACGACGGCACCGTCGTACTTGTCGTCGATGAACTTCTTGACCTCGGGCGAGGTGAGGAGCTTGGCGAGCTTCTTGACGCGCGGGTCGTTCTCGTCGCCCTTCTTCACGGCGAGGAAGTTGCCGTAGGGGTTGCCCTTGGCAGGCTCGGCGGCGATGGCGTCCTTGGCCGGGCTGAGCTTGGCCTCCAGGGCGTAGTTGCCGTTGATCACCGCGGCGTCGACGTCACCGAGGGAGCGGGGCACCTGGGCGGCTTCTAGCTCCTTGAACTTGAGGTTCTTGGGGTTCTTCGAGACGTCCTTGGGGGTG
This sequence comes from Streptomyces sp. NBC_01283, assembly GCF_041435335.1. NCBI lineage: Bacteria > Bacillati > Actinomycetota > Actinomycetes > Kitasatosporales > Streptomycetaceae > Streptomyces > Streptomyces sp. NBC_01283. The sequence continues at coordinate 7,448,332 of NZ_CP108430.1, read as the reverse complement.
GCCTCGTAGCCGACGCCCTTCTTGAGCTCGATCAGTCCGTTGTCGGCCAGGAGCTTGAGCGCGCGGGCCTCGTTCGTGGTGTCGTTCGGGAGCGCGATCGTGGCGCCCTTCTTGAGGCCGTCGAGCTTCTTGACGTTCTTGGAGTAGACGCCGAGCGGCTCCAGGTGCACCGTCGCGTTCGGGACGGGAACGATGTCCGTCCCGTTCTTCTTGTTGAAGTCGTCGAGGTACGGCTTGTGCTGGAAGTAGTTCGCGAAGACCTCGCCCTGCTGAACGGCGGTGTTCGGCGTGACGTAGTCGGTGAACTCCTTGACCTCGAGGTCGAGACCGGCCTTCTTGGCGAGGTTCTTCTGGACGTAGTCCAGGATCTCGCCCTGCGGCGTCGGGGTCGCGGCGACGATGAGCTTGCCGTCCTTGTCCGCGGCGGAGCCCTTGTCGGAGCCGCAGGCGGAGAGCCCGAGGGTGAGGGCTCCGGCAGCGAGGACAGCGGTGGTGATCTTGGCGGTGTTACGCACGAAAAGTGCCTTTCTCCATGGGTGGTACGCCCCGCGATGGGGTGTGCGGGGGTGGGTCAGATCGAGGGGGTCGGGGGCGGCGGTGTCTTGAGCTTGAGCAGGCGCAGCTTGGGGGCGGCGCCCGAGTGGCCGCCGCGCCGGTGCAACCTGCGGGCCGCGTAGTCGCCGCCGAACTGGATGACGGAGATGACGACGGCGAGGATGCCGACGGTGATCCACATCAGTTCGGTCTCGAAGCGCTGGTAGCCGTAGCGGATGGCGATGTCGCCGAGGCCGCCCGCGCCGACGGCGCCGGTGATGGCCGAGTAGCCGATGATCGTGACGATCGTCGTGGTGGTGCTGGAGATCAGCGAGGGCAGCGACTCCGGCACGAGGACCTTGCGCACGATGGTCCAGGTGTTGCCGCCCATCGACTGGACGGCCTCGACGAGGCCGCCGTCGACCTCGCGCACCGCGGTCTCCACGAGCCGCGCGAAGAACGGCGTCGCGCCGATCGCGAGCGGCACGATGGCGGCCTCACGACCGATCGTGGTGCCCGTGATCCAGCGCGTGAAGCCCATCAGCGCGACCATGAGGATGATGAAGGGCATCGAACGCGCGATGTTCACGATCTGCCCGATGAGCTTGTTCAGGACTGTGTTCTGCAGCAGCCCACCGCGGTCGGTGAGGACCAGCAGGATGCCGAGCGGCAGTCCGGCGACGACGGCTATCAGCGTCGACCAGCCGACCATGTAGAGGGTGTCCCAACAGGCCTGCTCCAGCAGGGGCTGCATCTCCGACCAGGTCACTTGGCACCTTCCTTGACCAGCAGCGTGGCGTTCTCCGGTGTGGTCACGGGGTCGTGGCCCGCGATGTCGACCTGCAGTCCCTGCTCGCGCAGGAAGCCGATCGGGACGACGTTCTCCTCGAAGCGGCCGGGCAGTTCGATGCGCATGCGGCCGACCTGCTTGCCCGCGACGGTGTCCATCGCGGCGCCGAGGATCGAGATGTCGATGTTGTACGTGCGCGACAGCTGGGAGATGACCGGCTGGGTCGCGGCCTCGCCGTGGAAGGTCACGTCGACGACGGTGCGGTCGGTGCCCGTGGCCTCGCCGCTGACCGGGAAGAGCGCGGCGGCCAGCTCGGAGCCGGGCGTCGCGAGCAGCTCGGTGACGGTGCCGGACTCGACGATCTGCCCGTTCTCCATGAGGGCGGCGGAGTCGCAGACGCTCTTGACGACGTCCATCTCGTGCGTGATCAGCAGGACGGTCAGGCCGAGCTGCTGGTTGAGGTCGCGCAGGAGCCGCAGGATGGAGCGGGTGGTCTCCGGGTCGAGGGCGCTGGTCGCCTCGTCGGAGAGCAGCACCTTCGGGTCGCCGGCGAGCGCGCGGGCGATGCCGACGCGCTGCTTCTGGCCGCCGGAGAGCTGCGCGGGGTAGGACTTCGCCTTGTCGGCGAGGCCGACCAGGTCGAGGAGTTCGAGGGCCTTGCGGGAGCGCTCGGCGCCGCTGAGGCCGAGGATCTCCAGGGGCAGTTCGACGTTGTCCTTGACGGTGCGCGAGGACAGCAGGTTGAAGTGCTGGAAGACCATGCCGATGCGGCTGCGCGCCCGGCGCAGGTCCTTGCTCGCGCGGCTGCCGCGCCCCGCGAGGGCGGTGAGGTCCTGGCCGGCGACACTGACGGTGCCGGCGGTGGGGCGCTCCAGGAGGTTCACGCAGCGGATCAGCGAGGATTTGCCGGCGCCGGACTGGCCGATGACGCCGTACACCTCGCCTTCGCGGACATGCAGATCGACGCCGTCGAGGGCAGTTACTTCACGACCGCGTGAGCGGTAGACCTTGGTAAGGCCGGAAGTGGTGATCACAGGGGTTTCCGTCACTGTCGAGTGCGCGGCGCGGTTGTCGCCGGGCACGGGGCATTCGTGGGGAACGCGGCACGGTTTCTCGCGGTGGCGAAAGGAACCGGAGGAGGTGTGCGCGGGGCAGGCTCGCTTCCTACGTCATGTCGCCGGTAAGGCGTACGTCGCATAGGGGCGTGGCACAGCGGCTTCGCTTCGGGGCGCGATGCTCAGGAGTGGTGCGGGGGCCCTCAGAAGGCGCACATTCGACACATACAACGAGCACCGGGCGTCGTGATCGCCTCGGTCGCAAGGGTGCGGTTGCTCGTCGTGGTCATGTGGACCAGTAAAACACGCGTGCGTCCGCGGCCCGCCACGGTTGTCCGCTATACGGACAACCGGTGGACAGGTGCGGCCCCATGGGGACGGCTGCTCAGCCCTCCGCGGTGATCTCCACGCCACCCTCGGTGGCCAGTGCGGACACGGCCGAGAGGTCCTTCACGACGACGTCCGCGAAGAGCTCGCCCGCGGTGTGCGTTGTGGCCAACGCCACGGTGGTCATGCCTGCCGCGCGCCCCGCCGTGAGACCCGCGGGAGCGTCCTCGAAGACGACGCAGCGTGCCGGGTCGACGCCCAGTTTCACGGCGGCGAGCAGGAAGGGCTCCGGGTCGGGCTTGCCGCGCGTGATGTCGTCGGCGGCGATCACCATCTTGGCGTCGATGCCGACCTCCGCGAGCCGGGCCTCGGCCAGCCGCCGCCCGGCGGAGGTGACGACGGCCCAGCGCTCGGGCGGCAGGGATTCAAGCAGCTCTCGGGTGCCGGGGAGCAGCACGACGCCGCCCGCGACGTCCGAGACCTCCAGCTCCTCGATGCGGGCGACGGCCTCGGCCACGCGCTCGGCGGGCAGCATGTCGGCGATGATCTCGGCGGCGGGCCTGCCGTGCAGCTCGACCCGCGCGAATTCCTCGGCGGTGATCCCGTACTCCTGCGCCAAGCGGCTCCAGCAGCGGTACACCGACTCCATGGAGGAGATGAGGGTGCCGTCGTTGTCGAACAGGAGCGCTTCAGCGTGGATCTTCATGGTGTCCGAGCGTACGGGGCACCCCTGGGGTGCGCGCATCGGGTCATAGGGCCCGTAATAAAGTCACGGCATGCTTGTTGCCCTGACGATCGCGACCGCCGTGGCCGCGCTCGCCCTCGCCGCGTGGTGCGGCTTCGCCGCCTACCGGGACCAGCCGACCAAGGACTGGCACTTCATCGGCATGGGTGTGGTGACGTTCCTGGCCACCGTCCAGCTGATCGTCGGCATCGTCCAGCTGGCGCGGGGCGAGAAGCCGGAGCAGGGCACGACGATCTTCGTGGCGTATCTGATCGGTTCCTTCGCGTGCATCCCGGCGGCGGGCTTCATGTCCCTGGCGGAGCGCACCCGTTGGGGCTCCATCACGGTCGCCGCGGGTGGCGTGGTCCTTGCCGTGCTCCAGGTGCGGCTCTACGACATCTGGGGAGGCTGAGGTGACGGTGACGGTGACGGAGCCCGAGGAGCGGAAGCAGAAGCTGATCACCGGGCCGGGCATCCTGCTGGTGTGGCTGTACGGGGTGATGGTGGTCGGCGCCGTGTCGCGCTCCGCCGTCCAGATCTCGACGGACTTCCACAAGGCGCCGCTCGCGTACACGCTGTCCGCGCTCGCGGGTCTCGTCTACGGCTTCATCACGTACTCGCTCGTGCGCGGCGGCGAGAAGGCCCGCAGGGCGGCGCTGGTGTGCTGCGCCGCCGAGCTGGTGGGCGTCCTGGCGGTGGGCACCTGGACGCTCGTCGAACCGTCCGCCTTCCCCGACGCCACGGTGTGGTCGGACTTCGGGATGGGCTATCTGTTCATCCCGGTGATCCTGCCGATCACCGGGATCTTCTGGCTGAACAAGGCCCGCAAGGCCCTGTGAGGGGCGCGGGCGGCGGCTAGGCGCTGGCCACGAAGGCGCGCGCGTCGACGTCCTTGGCGAGGGTGATCCGCGTGAGCCGTTCGTTCACGTGCTCGGTGCCGACCGCGGCGTACCCATGCTTGCGGTAGAGCTGGAGATTCTGCTCGCTGCGATGGCCGCTGAAGAGCTGGAAGCACTTGGCGGTGCCGCCCTCCCCCAGGTGCCTCTCTATCGCGTCTAGGAGCCGGCCGCCCAGGCCGTGGCGCTGCATCCTGGGGTGGACGATGAGTTTGTCGATCCGCGCCGTTCCGTCGGGGTCGACCGTGCCGCGCACCGACGCGACCACCTCGTCCCCGAGCCGGGCCACCAGCACGCTGCCGGCGGTCAGTTCGGTCTGGATGGAGTCGAGGGACTGGGTGAGCGGCTCGATGGAATAGTCGCCGTACAGCTCGGCCTCGCTCTGGTAGCACAGGTACTGCAGTTTGAGGATCTTCTCGGCGTCCTGTCCGCCCGCCTCCGAGATGGTCACGCTCATGCCCATGTGTGCATGCCTCCCGCTCACCTGCTCCGCCGGTTGTCTATCGCTCCTTTCCCCACGGTTCAGGAGCCGCAACCTCCGCCGCGAGCATTCTGCGCAGGCATCCCAGGCAACGGGAACGTTCAGGCCCCAGACTGCCCTGTGACATTCCCAACTCACCTGCGATCTCCCGGTAGGTGAGGTCCTTGGGGGACAGCAGCGCCGCCATGAGACCGGGGCAGCGGCCGGGCAGTCTGCGCACCGCTGCGTGCAGGGTGCGGTCGCGGTCGGCCCGCAGGGCGCGCTGTTCGGGTCCGCGCTCGGAGTCGTCGGCGGGCTCGGTCGCGTACGCCACTTCGCGTTCCGCGGTACGCCGGGTGCGGCGCGCCTCGGAGGCGACGGCGGCGCGCATCCAGGTGGCCGGGTCGGCGGGTGGGTCGGCGGCGTCCATGCGTTCCAGCAGGCGCAGCCAGACGGCCTGTTCGAGGTCGCCGGGGTCGGTGCCGGAGCCGTGCGCCGCGGCGGAGGCCTCGGCGGCGAGGAGCGGACGCAACGCGGGGATGAGCGAGTGAGGCATGCAGGGCCGAGTCATGCAAGACGTGACGCGGCCGCTCCGGCAGGAGGTTGCCGGAGCGGCCGTCTGTCACCCCAACCGGGGCCGGACGATCAGCTGTTGACGAAGTCCTCGCGGGCCAGCAGCGCGGTGTCGCAGTTGTCGGAGAAGATCCCGTCGATGCCCGTCTCGAAGTACGCCTTGAAGGCTCCGAAGGCGTCGCCGTAGGCGTTCGGGTCGGTGCCCTTCCTGAAGTTCGTGGGCAGGAAGGTGTTCTCGTTGCGCATCGTGTACGGGTGCAGGATCAGGTCCGCCTCGTGCGCGTCCTTGACCAGGGTGGTCGGGGTGCCGAGGCTGCCGTCCGCCTTCTTCGGGATGATCAGGTCGAGCGTCGGGCCGATGCCCTGCGCGAACGACGCCATCCACTTCAGGCCCTCGGGCTTGATGAGGTCGGCGACGGTGCGCGGGTCGCCCGCCTCGACGAAGTCCCAGGGGCGGGAGCCCGCGGACGACAGGAGCACCACGAGCGGCGGGCCGACGAGCTTGTTCAGGCGCTGGAGGCTGCTGGGCTCGAAGGACTGCAGGAAGTTCGGCGAGTTCTTCTTGTGCCGCCCGTACTTGCGCAGGAGCTTGGCGAGCGGCTCCTCCAGGCCGAGGCCCAGCTTGCGGAAGTACGTGGGGTGCTTGGTCTCGATGTGCAGCCAGACGCGCCTGCCGCGCTCACGTCCCTGGCGGTCGGCCCACCGGAAGACCTCCTCCAGGGTGGGCACCTCCCAGCGGCCGTCGTAGAGGGTGTTGCGCTGGCGCGTGCCGGGGATGCGCTCCTTGGCGCGCAGCGTCTTCAGCTCGGCGAGCGTGAAGTCCTCGGTGAACCAGCCGGTGAGCGAGACGCCGTCCACGGACTTGGTGGTCTTGCGGGACGCGAACTCGGGGTGCGCGGCGACGTCCGTCGTCGCGGTGATGTCGTTCTCGTGACGGCATACGAGATGGCCGTCCTTGGTGGGCACGACGTCCTGTTCGATGACGTGCGCGCCCATGTCGAGGGCGAGCTGATATGAACCGAGCGTGTGCTCGGGCCGGTAGCCGCTGGTACCGCGGTGCGCGACGATCGTGGGCACCGGCAGGTCGTCGTGCCCGTGCCCGTGCTTCGCGTCGGCTCTCGCCACGCCGGGCAGTCCTACGACGGCTGTGCCCGCCCCGAGCACCGCCGCTCCGAGCACCGCGCGCCGCCCCGGCCGCCGCTCCCCGGACTCCGGCCGACCCGACTTCTGCGTAGCCATTGAGCACTCCTCCCGATGTACTGCCTTGCACCTGACAAAGCGGGACGATCGTAGGTGGCCCCACGTGACGGACGGGAGACCCTGGACCGAACGGAAGGGTGACGCCGTATGGCGACTGGTGTGCGGGAGGGGATCCGTTCGGCTGACTTCGGTCCGGCGCGGAAGGCCTACGGACTCCGTGGCAGCGAGTGACCGCGGTGCGTGACAAGGACCACTAGGACGAGCCACATGCCTCACACAGGGATAACGTCGTCACAGGGAGGGCGCACCGAGGGCTACACCACGCACCTGGAAGTCAACTCTGCGTATCGAGTACGTGAACCCGATGTGCGGTGAGCGGGGACCCGCGAGTATCGTCCTCACCTGCACATACTCGTCGTCGACCCGTTGACACCGGAGGGCCCGTTGTCCCGTCTCGCGCTCATCAAGGCTGTGCTCGGACCGATCTTGCGTCTGATGTTCCGCCCTCGGGTGGAAGGCGCCGAGAACATTCCGGGCACCGGTCCGGTCATCATGGCCGGAAACCACCTCACGTTCATCGACTCGATGATCATGCCCCTCGTCTGCCCGCGCCCGGTGTACTTCATCGGGAAGGACGAGTACGTCACGGGCAAGGGACTCAAGGGCCGCCTGATGGCCTGGTTCTTCACCGGCTCCGGCATGATCCCCGTGGACCGCGACGGCGGCCACGGCGGCGTCGCCGCCCTGATGACCGGGCGCCGCGTCCTGGAGGAGGGCAAGCTCTTCGGCATCTACCCCGAAGGCACCCGCTCCCCCGACGGCCGTCTGTACCGCGGCCGTACGGGCATCGCCCGGCTGACCCTCATGACCGGCGCGCCCGTCGTCCCCTTCGCGATGATCGGCACGGACAAGCTCCAGCCGGGCGGCAAGGGACTTCCGCGGCCGGGCCGCGTGACGGTGCGCTTCGGTGAGCCGATGGAGTTCTCGCGCTACGAGGGCATGGACCGCGACCGCTATGTGCTGCGGGCGGTGACGGACTCCGTGATGACGGAGGTCATGCAGCTGTCCGGTCAGGAGTACGTGGACATGTACGCCACGAAGGCGAAGGCCGCGTAGCCCGGGGCTCGGTTTTCGGCGGTGCGCCCGCCCGGCGTCGGGGCTTTCCCCGATGCCGGGCGGGCGTTCCGCGTTTCTCGTCCGCGAGCCGTCCGTGGCTGGTCGCGCCCACGCGGCGGAGCCGCACCATGGCACAGCCCCGCGCCCCTTATGGGACGCCTCTCAGTGCTCGATGCCGTCCTCCAGCTTTGAGCCCTTCAGGAGGAACCACGCCGCCACGGCGGTGGCGAGCAGGACCGCCGCGCCCACGCCGGAGGCCAGCCGCAGGCCGTCGACGAAGGCGTCCTGGGCCGAGGCAAGCAGCTCCTCGGACTGGTGGGCCGGGAGACCCGCCGTGGATTCCACCGCGCCGCCCAGCGATTCGTGCGCGGCCGACGCCACCTCGGGCGGGGTGCCCGCCGGGGCGGTGAAGCCGCGGTAGACGCCGGTCACGATGGAGCCGAGCAGCGCGATGCCGAGTGCCGCGCCCAGTTCGTACGCCGTCTCGGAGACCGCGGACGCCGCGCCCGCCTGTTCCTTGGGCACGCTGGAGAGGATGACGTCGGCGGTCACCGTGAACGAGAAGCCCGCGCCGATGCCGACCACCAGGAGCGAGGCGCCGAGCAGCGGATACCCGGTGGACTGGCTCAGGGTGGTGAGCGCCGCCAGGGCGATGCCCACCGCCGCGAGTCCGCCGGCCACCACCGCGCGCACGGAGAACCGCCGCGCGACCATGCCCGCGATCAGACCGGCCGCCACCGCGCCCACCGCGGCGGGCAGTTCGGCGAGGCCCGCCTCGAACGGCCGCCGCCCCTGCACGAGCTGCAGGAACTGCGAGAGGAAGAAGACCAGGCCCGAGAGGCCGAGCACCGTGAGGAGGTCGGCGAGGACCGCCCCGGAGAACCCCCGGTTGCGGAAGAGGCGCATGTCCAGGAGGGGTGCCGTCAGGGTGAGCTGGCGCCGCACGAACCAGGTGAGCGCCGCCACGCCGAGCACGGCCGCCACCCCGATGTCCCAGCGAATGCCGTGCGCTGCCGCCTCCTTGATGGCGTACACGATGGCGATCATGCCGATGAGCGAGAGCACGACGCTGATCAGGTCCCAGGGGCCCGGCGCCGGGTTCTTCGACTCGGGCAGGAGCTTGATGCCGACCAGGACGAGCACGGCCATCACCGGCAGGTTGATCAGGAAGACCGAGCCCCACCAGAAGTGTTCGAGCAGGAAACCGCCGACGACCGGCCCGACGGCGGCACCGGCCGACGCCATCGCGCCCCAGATGCCGACCGCGAGGCTGCGCTCGCGCGGGTCGTGGAAGATGTTGCGGATCAGCGCGAGCGTGGACGGCATCAGCGTCGCGCCCGCGACACCGAGCAGCGCCCGGGCCAGGATGAGCAGTTCGGGAGTGGTCGCGTAGGCGTTGAGGACCGAGACACCGCCGAAGGCGACAGCCCCTATCAGCAGGAGCTTCTTGCGGCCGATGCGGTCACCGAGGCTGCCCATGGAGACGAGCAGACCGGCGATGACGAACGAGTACACGTCGCCGATCCACAGCAGCTGAGTACCGGTGGGTTCGAGGTCCTCGCTGATGTACGGCGTGGCAAGGCCGAGCACCGTCGCGTCCACGGCGACGAGCAGCACGGCCAGGACCAGCACGGCGAGCGCGAGCCAGCGCCCTGGACTGCGCTCGACCTCCGTCGACGCCGTCCGCTGTTCGATGCTGGTCATGGTTCCACTCTCCGTTGTGCGCCGCCGATCAGCAGCTCGGCGATCATGTGTGTGAAGTCCTTGGCGGCCACGCGGCCGTCCAGTACGGCCCAGGCGCCGGCGCCGATGAGTCCGTACAGCGCCTCCGTGAGCCAGGCGGGGCTCAGGTCGATGCGGAACTCGCCGCTCTCCTGGCCGCGCCGGAAGAGCGCGCCGATGCTGTCGTCGAGCCGGGACCAGCCCTCGTGCTGGGCGTCGTCCTCGAAGAGCTGGTTCTCGGTGACGAGGAACGCGAGCAGGCCCGCGGCCGGCTGGAACTCCTTCACCAGGCGGCGCAGCGCCTCCTCGGCGCTGTCCTCGCCGAGCCTGGCCGCCTCCAGGGCGGCCTCGCACTCCTGTATGCCGAGCTCCTCCAGGGCGCGCACGAGGGCGTCACGCCCGGCGAAGTGGCGGTGCAGGGTGGCCCGGCTGATCCCCGCGGCGCGCGCCACCTCGTCCATCGTGGCGGAGCCTTTGCGGGTGAGCAGGGCGGCGGCGCTGCGCAGCACCTGATCGCGATCGACTGACATGAGACAAGCATAATCCACATGAGACATTCTTGTCTCACGAGATACGCACGCCACTCACACGTAGGGCACGCCCATGTGGATTACGCGCACATAGGTCCCGAAACAGGTGGATTCAGTGCCAGGGCAGCTGTCCGCGCCGCTCCCAGTACGCGGCGGGCTCCTCCGCGAGACCCGCGAGCCGCTCCAGCTGTCCGGCGTCGAGGTCGACGGCCGCCGCGTGCAGGTTCGAGACGAGCTGGACCGAGGTGGCGGCGCCGGAGAGGACCACGCCCGCCCACGGCTGGCGCAGGACCACGGCGAGGGCCACCGCGTCGCTGCCGAGGTCGTTGGCCCCGGCGATCTCGCGCAGGGCCGCGGGGGCCTGCGGGCCGGCGAGGCGGCCGTTGGCCATGGCCTCCTTGACCAGCACGGTGAGCCCCGCGTCATGGGCCTCGGCGAGCGCGGGGCCCGCCGAGGTCTCCAGGGCGTTGTACGTCGCCTGGACGGTACGGAAGAGCGGCTCGCCGTCGACGGTCACTTCGAGGGCGGCACGGATCGCGGCCGCCTGCCCGGGGCCGCTGACCGAGAGCCCGACCGTCACGCCCGAAGCCGCCAGTTCGGCCAGTTGGGCGTGCAGTTCCTTGTCGTTGAGTGCGGGGCTCTCCGGGGTCACGGAGTGGATCTGGTAGAGGTCGAGCCGCTCGCCGAGCAGTTCGGCGCTCTCCTCGCGCTGACGGACGTACGCGGCGACGCTGTGGTCCTTGACCTCGTGCGGACCGGCGGCGTCGGCGTTCCAGGCGGCCGTGTACGTGTAGCCCCACTTGCTGCCGATCACGACGTCCCGGATGTCGGGCCTGGCGTGCAGCCAGTCGGCGAGGAACTCCTCGGAGCGGCCGTAGGAGCGCGCCACGTCGATGTACCGGACGCCCAGCGCGTAGGCGGCGTCGAGCAGTTCGAGCGTGCGCTCGCGCAGGGCCTCGACGCTGCGTGAGGGCGGCAGGTCGGCGTCACGGCCGAGCGTGATGTAGCCGGGCCTGCCGACGGCGGCGAGGCCGAACCCGATGTGGGCGGTGGGGGTGGTCGCTGCGGCCAGGCGCGAGAAAGGCATCGCGGGCTCCGTTCGGTCGGCTCCTTCGGTTCCTTGCGGAAGACGACCAACGTAACCCGCGATGCCCACGTCAACGCAGTACGCGCTGATCCGGCGTCACTTGCGCGCCGCCGCCCACTCCTGCTGGACCTTCAGATCGGCCTTGACCTCGGCGAGCTGGGCGGCGACGGCCGAGGGGGCGGTGCCGCCGCGGCCGTCGCGCGATGCCAGGGCGCCGGGGACGTTCAGGACGGTGCGGACCTCGGGGGTGAGGTGCTCGGAGATCTTCGCGAACTGCTCGTCCGTGAGCTGGTCGAGCTCGATGCCGTGCGCCTCGCACTCCTTGACGCACTCACCCGCGACCTCGTGCGCCACCCGGAACGGAACGCCCTGCTTGACCAGCCACTCGGCGATGTCGGTGGCGAGCGAGAAACCGGCGGGGGCCAGCTCCTCCATACGCTCGCGGTGCACGGTGAGGGTCGCCATCATGCCGGTGAAGGCGGGGAGCAGGACCTCCAGCTGGTCGCAGGAGTCGAAGACCGGCTCCTTGTCCTCCTGGAGGTCACGGTTGTACGCGAGCGGGAGCGCCTTGAGCGTCGCCATCAGGCCCGTCAGATTGCCGATGAGCCGCCCCGACTTGCCGCGCGCCAGCTCGGCGATGTCCGGGTTCTTCTTCTGCGGCATGATCGAGGAGCCGGTCGAGAACGCGTCGTGGAGCGTGACGAAGGAGAACTCCTTCGTGTTCCACAGGATGATCTCCTCGGCGATCCGGGAGAGGTTCACGCCGATCATCGCGGTGATGAAGGCGAACTCGGCGGCGAAGTCCCGCGAGGCGGTCCCGTCGATGGAGTTGCCCACGCTCCCGCGCTCGAAGCCGAGATCCGCGGCGACGGCCTCCGGGTCGAGACCCAGGCTGCTGCCGGCCAGCGCGCCCGAGCCGTACGGCGACACGGCTGTCCGCTCGTCCCACTGCCGCAGGCGTTCCGCGTCGCGGGCGAGGGGCTGGACGTGCGCCAGGATGTGGTGCGCGAAGAGGACGGGCTGGGCGTGCTGGAGGTGCGTGCGGCCCGGCATGGCGACGTCCGGGTGCGCCTCGGCGAGGCCGATGAGAGCGCCCTGGAGGTCGGCGATCAGGCCGCCGATGATCCGGGCGTGGTCCCGCAGGTACATCCGGAAGAGCGTCGCCACCTGGTCGTTGCGCGAGCGGCCGGCGCGGAGCTTGCCGCCGAGGTCCGCTCCGAGGCGTTCGAGCAGACCGCGCTCCAGGGCGGTGTGCACGTCCTCGTCGGCGATGGTGCCCACGAAGGAGCCGTCGGCCACATCGGCCTCCAGCTGATCGAGGCCGGCCAGCATGCGGGTCAGCTCGTCCTCGGTGAGGAGCCCCGCCTTGTGGAGCACGCGCGCGTGGGCGCGGGAACCGGCGATGTCGTACGGCGCCAGGCACCAGTCGAAGTGGACCGATGCCGACAGCTTGGCCAGGGCCTCTGCCGGACCGTCCGCGAACCGGCCGCCCCAGAGCCGGACGTCACCGCCGTTGTTGCTGCTCACTTCACGTGCTCCTTACCCTGCATTCGCCGTCATGCATGAGTATGCAGCCCTCCGTATGTTTCGTCAATCCAGCCACGGCGCGAGACGTCGGCGAAGTCGTTAGACAGACGAAGTACCTCTGACGAATAATCCCTGGACATGGGAAAGACCTACGAACGCATAGACGGCAGACTCCGCTCGTTCATCGAGGCCCAGCCTCTCTTCTCCACCGCCACCGCACCCCTTTCGGGTGAGGGGACGGTCAATCTCTCCCCCAAGGGCCTCACCGGCTCGTTCGCCGTCGTCGACGAACACACCGTGGCCTATCTGGACTTCGCGGGGAGCACCGCGGAGACCGTCGCGCACCTGCGCGAGAACGGCCGCATCACCCTGATGTGGTGCGCCTTCCAGGGCCCGCCGAACATCGTCCGGGTGCACGGCCGCGGCGAACCCGTCTTCCGCGACGACCCGCGCTGGGCCGAACTGCTCGGGCACTTCCCCGCGATCGACCCGACCCAGCACGGCCTGCGGGCGATCATCGTCGTGACGGCCGAACTCGTCCGCGACTCCTGCGGATACGCGGTGCCCTACATGTCGTACGACGAAGACCGCGACCTGCACGCCCGGCGCTTCGCCCGCGAGGACGACGCGTCACTGAGCGCGTACTTCGCCAAGAAGGAGCACATCGCGCAGAGCATGGACGGCCTGCCCGGGCTGCCGCTGCCCCTGCCGCCCACTACGGTCTGAGCCATGCGCCCCCGTGCCGCCGCCCTCGCGTCCGCAGCCGCCCTCGTGCTCGCCGCCACCGGAACCCTCGGCGCCGCCCCCGGCGCGGGCCCTCCGCTGCCGGACCGGATGGCCGACACGGGCGGCGGCACCCAGCTCATCACCGCGAAGGCCGCGCGCACCGGCTCCACCACCGGCACGGTCACGTGGTGGGACCGGCGCGGGGGCCGGTGGCTGAAGTCGGGGTCCGCGCCGGCACGGTTCGGCGCGAAGGGCCTGACGGAGGGCGCCACCCGCAAGCAGGGCACGAACACCACCCCCACCGGCCTCTTCCGCCTCCCGTACGCCTTCGGGATCAGGGCCGAGCCGCCGGGCGCGGACTACCCGTACCGCCGCGTCACGAAGAACTCCTGGTGGTGCCAGGACAACGAGTCCCGCTCCTACAACCGCTGGACCCGGCCCCGCCCCGCCGACTGCCGCGCCACCGAGTCCGAACACCTCATCACCTACGACCCCCAGTACGCGCACGCCCTGGTGATCGGCTTCAACTACGACCACCCGGTACGGGGACGCGGCGCCGGAATCTTCCTGCACGTCAACGGCCGCGGGGCGACGGCGGGTTGTGTATCCGTTCCGGACGAGGCCATGACCCGGATCCTGCGCTGGGCAAAGCCGGAGGGGCGACCGCACATGGCGATCGGTACGGAGTCGGGGGCCACCGCCGTCACTCGGTATTGACACCCGCCGGAAAGCGCCGCCGAACCACCCCGCCGAACCGCCCCGCCAGCTCCGTGTAGCGACCACATATCGAGACACGGTTGCGTCCGCACTCCGCGGCGGCGTTGCATCGCCGGGTGCGAACCGAACAGACGATCCCCAGTTCAACGGAGAGCGGCGACAAGGCGGCCCGCCTCGCCGTCACGGTCTTTCCCGTCCTCGTGCTCGTCGCGGGCGCGCTCGGCCTGCTGGCGCCGGACACCTTCAAGGGCTGGGGCACGAACGTCCCGTACCTCCTGGGGCTCGTGATGTTCTGCATGGGGCTCACCATGACCCCGCTCGACTTCCAGGGCGTCGTCAAGCGGCCCTGGGCCGTCGCGCTCGGTCTGGTCGCGCACTACGTGATCATGCCGGGGCTCGGCTGGCTGATCGCCCACGCGCTCGGGCTCTCGCCCCAGCTGGCGGCCGGGGTGATCCTGGTCGGCTGCGCGCCGAGCGGGACCGCGTCCAACGTCGTGACCTATCTGGCGCGCGGTGACGTGGCGCTGTCGGTCTCCGTCGCCACCGTCTCCACCGTGCTCGCGCCGCTCATCACGCCTCCGCTGACGCTGCTCCTCGCAGGCGAGTATCTGCCCGTGGACGCGGGGTCGATGGTCACGGACATCCTCAAGACCGTGCTGCTTCCGGTCCTCGCCGGTCTCGTCGTACGGCTGTTGTTCGGCCGCTACATCGGGCGGGTGCTCAACGCGCTGCCCTGGCTCTCCGCGCTGACCATCGCCGTCATCGTGGCCGTCGTGGTCGCGGGCAGCGCCGCCGCGATCAAGTCGGCCGCCCTCCTAGTGTTCCTCGCCGTCGTTCTGCACAACGGCCTCGGCCTGGCGCTCGGCTACGGCGCGGGCAAGCTGGCCCGCCTCGGCCCGCCGGCCTCGCGCGCCATGGCCTTCGAGGTCGGCATGCAGAACTCGGGGCTCGCCGCGTCGCTCGCCACCGCCCATTTCAGTCCGCTGGCCGCGCTGCCCGCCGCCGTGTTCTCCGTGTGGCACAACGTCTCGGGGGCCCTGGTCGCCGCCTGGATGTCGCACCGGGCGCGGCGGACGGAGCAGCGGGCCGAGCAGGCCTGACCGCCCGCCTCCGCAAAGAATCTTCCGGCGGCCATAGACGGGACGGATCAGCTCCGCTTACCTTCTGGACATACCTGGACAGGTTCATGAGCATCATCGCGTCGCGCACGTACTCGCCGACGAGATCCGCGCCGGGGTGCACGCCGACGGCAGCCGTCTCCCCGGCGAACACGCCCTGCGGGAGCGGTTCGGGGTCAGTCGCACCACCGTGCGGCAGGCGCTGAGCGCGCTCGGCGAGCAGGGGTTCATCGAGACGCACGCCGGGATCGGTTCGATCGTCACGTTCGACGGGACCCCGCTCGACCAGCAGCTCGGCTGGACCCGGGCGCTCGCCGAAGCCGGTGGCAGGGCGGCGCCCGGGGTCCCGCGGTCGGTCAGTGCTCGTTCGAAGCCAGGCGCAGCAAGTGGTCCGCCAGCGCCTGGCCTCCCGTGGCCTCCCGGCTGATCAGCATCAGGGTGTCGTCGCCCGCGATCGTGCCCAGGATGTCGTGCAGCTCCGCCTGGTCGATCGCCGAGGCGAGGAACTGGGCCGCGCCCGGCGGGGTGCGCACGACGACCAGGTTGGCCGAGGCCTCCGCGGAGATCAGGAGTTCCGCGGAGAGGCGGCGCATCCGCTCCTCCTTGGCGGACTCCCCCAGCGGCGCCCGTGGCGTGCGGAAGCCGCCCTCGCTGGGCACCGCGTAGATGAGGTCGCCCTCGGCATTGCGGATCTTCACCGCGTTCAACTCGTCCAGGTCCCGCGAGAGCGTCGCCTGGGTGACCGTGAGGCCGTCGTCGGCGAGCAGCTTCGCGAGCTGGCTCTGGGAGCGGACCGGCTGCCGGTTGAGGATGTCCACGATCCGGCGGTGGCGTGCGGTGCGGGTCTGCGGCACGGCGGGCCCGGCGTGATCCGGGTGTTCCGCGTGCTCGTTGCCTTGCGCCTGGCTCATCGTCGTCTCATTCTCCGGATCGTCCGTCCCCGTCGGCCGCGGTGGCCTGGTCAAGCACGCCGGGCAGGGCCCGCAGGAACGCGTCCACCTCGTCGTCGCGCACGTTCAGCGGTGGCATCAGCCGTACGACATCGGGGGCGGGCACGTTCACCAGGAAGCCGGCGTCCTGAGCCGCCTGCTGCGCCTGGGGCGCGAGCGGCTCGGTGAGCACGATACCCAGCAGCAGGCCCGCTCCCCGGACATGGCCCACGAGCGGGTGGCCGAGTGACTCGATTCCGCCACGCAGCTTCTCGCTCGCCCGCTTCACGTTCTCCAGGAGCCCGTCCGCCTCGATCGTGTCGAGTACGGCGAGCCCCGCCGCGCATGCCACCGGGTTCCCGCCGAACGTCGTTCCGTGGTGACCGGGTTTGAAGAGTTCCGCCGCCGCGCCGAACGCGACCGTCGCGCCGAGCGGCAGGCCACCGCCGAGACCCTTCGCGAGCGTGACGACGTCGGGCTCCACGCCCTCGTGCGCGAGGTACTCGAACCAGTGGCCGGTACGGCCGATTCCGGTCTGTACCTCGTCGAGGACGAGGAGGGTCCCGGTGGCCGCGGTGATCTCGCGGGCTGCCTTGAGGTAGCCCGCGGGCGGCACGATCACGCCGTTCTCGCCCTGGATGGGCTCGATGACGACCAGGGCGGTCTCTTCGGTGACCGCCGCCCGCAGGGCCGCTACGTCGCCGTACGGGACATGCGTGACGTCGCCGGGCAGCGGCAGGAACGGCTCCTGCTTGGCGGGCTGGCCGGTGAGCGCGAGTGCCCCCATGGTCCGGCCGTGGAAGCCGCCCTCGGTGGCGACCATGTGCGCACGCCCGGTCAGCCGGCCGATCTTGAAGGCGCCTTCGTTGGCCTCGGCACCGGAGTTGCAGAAGTACACCCGGCCCGGACGGCCGAAGAGCTGGAGCAGCCGCTCGGCAAGGGCGACCGGCGGCTCGGCGACGAAGAGGTTCGAGACGTGGCCGAGGGAGGCGATCTGGGTGCTGACCGCCTCGACGACCGCCGGGTGGGCGTGGCCGAGCGCGTTGACCGCGATGCCGCCGACGAAGTCGACGTATTCCGTGCCGTCGGCGTCCCACAGCTTGCTGCCCGCGCCGCGGACGAGGGGCAGCTTCGGCGTGCCGTAGTTGTCCATCAGCGCGTCCTGCCAGCGCCGGGTCAGTTCCTGGTTTCCCGTCACGACCGCACATCCCCCTCTGCGTCGGGCACGACCATCGTGCCGATGCCCTCGTCGGTGAAGATCTCCAGCAGGATCGAGTGCTGGACCCGGCCGTCGATCACGCGGGCCGTCTCGACGCCGTTGCGCACGGCGTGCAGACAGCCCTCCATCTTGGGGACCATGCCGCTGGCCAGCTCGGGAAGGAGCTTCTCCAGCTCCTTCGCGGTCAGGCGGCTGATCACCTCGTCGCTGTTCGGCCAGTCCTCGTAGAGCCCCTCGACGTCCGTGAGGACCATCAGGGTCTCTGCGTCCAGCGCAGCCGCAAGTGCCGCAGCCGCCGTATCAGCATTGACGTTGTAGACATGTCCGTCATCCTGGGAACGGGCGATCGAGCTGACGACCGGGATACGGCCGTCGGCGAGCAGGGCCTCGATGGCGCCGGTGTCGATCTCGGTGATCTCGCCGACGCGGCCGATGTCGACCAACTCGCCCTCGATGCGGGGCTGATGCTTGGTGGCGGTGATGGTGTGCGCGTCCTCGCCGGTGAGGCCGACGGCGAGCGGGCCGTGCTGGTTGAGCAGCCCGACGAGCTCGCGCTGGACCTGGCCCGCGAGCACCATGCGTACGACGTCCATGGCGTCCTCGGTGGTGACCCGCAGGCCTGCCTTGAACTCGCTGACGATGCCGTGCCGGTCCAGAGCCGCGCTGATCTGCGGTCCGCCGCCGTGCACGACGACGGGCCTGAGGCCCGCGTGGTGCAGGAACACGACGTCCTGCGCGAAGGCCGCCTTCAGCTCCTCGTCGACCATGGCGTTGCCGCCGAACTTGATGACGACGGTCTTGCCGCGGTGCCGGGTCAGCCAGGGCAGCGCCTCGATGAGGATCTGTGCCTTGGGGAGCGCGGTGTGCTTCCGCGCGGTCGGATTGCCGCTCGTGTTGCCGCTCGTGTTGCCGCTCATGAGGAGTACGCGCTGTTCTCGTGGACGTAGTCGGCGGTGAGGTCGTTGGCCCAGATCACGACGGGCTCGGCGGTGCCGGCCGCCAGATCCGCGGTGATCCGGATCTCGCGGTACCGCATGTCGACGAGGTCGCGGTCCTCGCCCACGCTGCCCTTCTTGCAGACCCAGACGCCGTTGATGGCGACGTTCAGCAGGTCGGGCTCGAAGGCGGCCTTCGTGGTGCCGATGGCGGAGAGCACCCGGCCCCAGTTGGGGTCCTCGCCGTGCAGGGCGCACTTGAGGAGGTTGTTGCGGGCGATGGAGCGGCCCACCTCGACGGCGTCGTCCTCGGAGGCGGCGTTGACCACCTCGATCCGGATGTCCTTGCTCGCGCCCTCGGCGTCGCCGATGAGCTGGCGGGCGAGGTCGTCGCAGACCGTGCGGACGGCCTCGGCGAACGCGGCGTACTCCGGGGCGACGTGTGAGGCACCCGAGGCGAGCAGGAGCACGGTGTCGTTCGTCGACATGCAGCCGTCGGAGTCGACGCGGTCGAAGGTGACCTTCGTGGCGTCCCGCAGCGCCTTGTCCAGGACGTCCGCCTCAAGGTCGGCGTCCGTGGTGAGGACCACGAGCATCGTGGCGAGTCCGGGGGCGAGCATGCCCGCGCCCTTGGCCATGCCGCCGACCGTCCACCCGTCCCGGGTGACCACGGCCGTCTTGTGCACGCTGTCGGTGGTCTTGATGGCGATGGCGGCCTTCTCGCCGCCGTGTGCGGAGAGTTCACCGGCCGCGGCCTCGACGCCCGGCAGGAGCTTGTCCATGGGGAGCGTGACACCGATGAGTCCCGTCGACGCGACGGCGACCTCGCCCGCGTTCAGGTCCAGGGTCTCGGCGACCTTCTCGGCGGTGGCGTGGGTGTCCTGGAACCCCTGGGGGCCCGTACAGGCGTTGGCGCCACCGGAGTTGAGGACGACGGCCGAGATGAGCCCGCCCTTGACCACCTGCTCCGACCAGAGGACGGGGGCGGCCTTGACGCGGTTGGAGGTGAAGACGCCCGCGGCGGCCAGGCGGGGCCCGGTGTTGACCACGAGGGCCAGGTCCGGGTTGCCGTTCTCCTTGATTCCGGCGGCGATGCCCGCCGCCGTGAATCCCTGTGCTGCCGTGACGCTCACGGTGCCACTCCGATCGTGGTGAGCCCGGTGGCCTCGTCGAGGCCGAGGGCGATGTTCATGCTCTGCAGGGCGCCGCCCGCGGTGCCCTTGGTCAGGTTGTCGATGGCGCTGATCACGACGACGCGGCCCGCGGCCTCGTCGTACGCGACCTGGATCTGCACGGCGTTCGAGCCGTACACGGCGGCGGTCGCGGGCCACTGCCCCTCGGGGAGCAGGCGCACGAACGGTTCGTCCGCGTAGGCCTTCTCGTACGCGGCCCGCACGGACTCGGCGGTGACACCCTCCGTCGCCTTCGCACTGCACGTGGCGAGGATGCCGCGGGGCATCGGGGCCAGGGTGGGTGTGAAGGAGACGGTGACGGGGGTGCCCGCGGCGGCCGACAGGTTCTGGATCATCTCCGGGGTGTGCCGGTGGACGCCGCCCACGCCGTACGGCGACATGGAGCCCATGACCTCGGAGCCCAGCAGGTGCGGTTTGGCCGCCTTGCCCGCGCCCGAGGTCCCGGAGGCGGCGACGACGACCGCTTCGGCCTCGGCGAGCCCGGCGGCGTACGCGGGAAAGAGCGCGAGCGACACGGCGGTCGGGTAGCAGCCGGGCACCGCGATGCGCTTGGACCCCGCGAGGGCCGCGCGCGCTCCCGGCAGCTCGGGCAGGCCGTAGGGCCAGGTCCCGGCGTGCTCGCTGCCGTAGAACTTCTCCCAGTCGGCCGCGTCCTTCAGCCGGAAGTCGGCGCCCATGTCGACGACGAGGACGTCCGGGCCGAGCTGCTCGGCGACGGCGGCGGACTGGCCGTGGGGCAGGGCGAGGAAGACGACATCGTGTCCGGCGAGGACCTCGGCGGTGGTCGGCTCCAGGACGCGGTCGGCGAGCGGCATCAGGTGCGGCTGCAGCGCGCCCAGGCGCTGGCCCGCGTTCGAGTTGCCGGTCAGGGCGCCGATCTCCACCTCGGGGTGGACGAGCAGCAGACGCAGCAATTCACCGCCCGCGTACCCACTCGCTCCCGCCACTGCTGCGCGTACCGCCATGGAACCCTCCTCCTAGATGGCATGACTATACGTATCAGCGCAGTTTTATGCAACGAGGTTCCGGTGCGGCCTCCCGGGTTGACCTTGTCACCGTGTCAAGGTCTTCACTGCTCGCCAGGGAGGTGGTCTCGATGACGATCACGCGACAGGACACGGATGCGGTACGAGCGCTGGAGGGGCTGCTTCAGGGGTTGGCGGACGATCATTCGTCCGTGCGGCTGCGGGCCGCCCTGGAGGTCGGCACGACGCCCGGCCCGTGCTTCGTCGACAGGCTCGTCGAGCGCTGCGCGGTCGAGCCCGAGTTCTTCGTCCGCGACATGCTGACGTGGGCGCTCACCCGCCACCCGGTGTCCATGACGCTTCCCCGGCTGCTCCGCGAGGTCCGCTCGGAGGGGGTGCAGGCACGGAGTCAGGCGCTGCACACGCTGTCCAAGATCGGGGACCGGCGGGCGTGGCCGGCGATCACGCCCGCGCTCCTGTCCGACGCCGACGACGAGGTGGCGCGCAGCGCCTGGCGGGCCGCGGTCGTCCTCGTGCCGGAGGGCGAGGAGGGTGCGCTGGCCACGGTGCTTGCGACGCAGCTCGGGCGCGGTGGGCGGGAGACGCGGCTGAGTCTCAGCCGGGCGCTGGTCGCCCTGGGAGACGTGATCGCGCCGGCCCTGCTCGCCGCGGCGAAGGACCCTGAGCCACGCGTGCGCACGCACGCGCTCGCCACCCAGCGGCTGCTGCGCGACCCCGACGCCGGGTTCGAGGCCGCGATCGAGGAGGCGAAGCGCGTCGTGGCCCTCGACGGGTCCGGCCAGGAGGGACGATAGGGCGTGTTGATCGGTGAGGTGGCGCGACGGTCCGGGGTCAGTGCCCGCATGCTCCGGCACTACGAGTCGCTCGGACTGGTGCGCCCCTCGGGCCGTACCGGCTCCGGCTACCGGGAGTACTCCGCGGCGGACATCCGGCAGATCTTCCAGATCGAGAGCCTGCGGTCACTGGGTCTGTCGCTGCGCGAGATCGGACGCGCGCTCGACGATCCCGGCTGCACGCCCTCCGCGCTCGTCGACGACCTCATCCGTCAGACGCGCGAGCGCATCGCGGCGGAGACCGAGCTGCTCACGCGACTGCGCCGGATCGATGCCGCGGACCCCGCCGGCTGGGAGGACGTCCTCCAGGTCGTGGCGCTCCTCCAGGCACTGGGATCCAAGAGCGCCGACGCGCGCCAGCGCGCGGCCCTGGCCTCCGTCGACGAGGTTCCGGTGCCGGTGGACGCCCTGGTCGAGGCGGCACTGAGCGAGCGGGATCCGAACGTCGCGGGGGCCCTCCGATGGGCGCTGGCGCGATCGGGCGACCGCGGCACGGCTCTGCTGGCCAAGGCCCTCGACTCACCGGCGGCCGAGGTACGGGAACGTGCCGTCCGGTCCCTCGCCGAGATGCCCGGCGGGGCCGCCGCCGCGCATCTGCGGGATGCCCTCGCGAACCCCGACGTCGTGGTCCGCGGGTGCGCGGCTCTGACGCTCGGGGCGCGTGGGGTGGCCGATGCGGTCCCGATGCTCGTCGACATGATCGTGGAGGGAAGGAACGACACCGACGCGGCCGATGCGCTGAGCGTGCTGGCGAGCGACACCGCGATGGCGGACCGGATCGCGACGAGGCTCGTCGACCGCCTGACCCACGACACCACCGGAGCACCCGCACGCGGACGGCTGACCCAGGCGCTTGCGGGCATCCCGGGGGCGAGGGCGTCCGGTGCCCTCGTGGAGCTGTCGCACGACGCGGACCGTGCCGTCGCGCTGACCGCGGCCTACCTCCTTCAGCTGCGCGACGCACGATGACGGACCGTGCCCCGGGGGCCGCATAAGCGGCCTAGGGGAAATACTCGGCCGATCGGTCTCGGCCGGCGATGAGTTCGCGCGGCGGCAAGGGTCAATAGAGGCAGACGCACACCACGCCGTACGACAGGAGAGACTCATGCCCCGGATCACGCCCAGCCTCTGGTTCGACGAGCAGGGCGAGGACGCCGCCACGTTCTACGTCTCGGTGTTCCCGAACTCGAAGATCACGAACGTCTCCTACTACGGCGAGGCCGGGCCGCGGCCCGCCGGGACCGTGCTCACCGTCGAGTTCGAGCTCGACGGCCAGCAGTTCCTGGCGCTCAACGGCGGCCCCCAGTTCACCTTCAACGAAGCGGTCTCCTTCACGATCGACTGCGCCGACCAGGAGGAGGTCGACCACTACTGGACGAAGCTCTCCGAGGGCGGCGAGGAGGGCCCCTGCGGCTGGCTCAAGGACAAGTTCGGCCTCTCCTGGCAGGTCGTCCCCGCCGCCATGGGCGAGCTGATGTCCGACCCCGACCAGGGACGGGCGCAGCGCGCCATGACGGCCATGCTCGGCATGAGGAAGCTCGACGTGGCGGCGCTGTACGCGGCGGCGGACGGGAAGTGACCGCCGCGTCGTCGGCCTCAACGCCAGGCTCAACGCCCGTGGAAATGGCTTGACTTGGAGTCGACTCCAACTCCTAGGGTCGGAGCCGACCGCCCTGAAAAGGGCATTCGGCTCCACCTGGAGGTACCGGCATGACCAGCATTCCCACCCGCCGTCTCGGAGCACTGACCGTCTCGGCGCAGGGGCTCGGCTGCATGGGGATGAGCCACGCCTACGGCACCTCGGACGACGCGCAGTCGATCGCGACGCTCCACCGCGCCCTCGACCTCGGCGTCACCCTGCTCGACACCTCCGACTTCTACGGCGCGGGGCACAACGAAGAGCTGATCGGGCGTGCGCTGGCCGGCCGGCGCGAGCAGGCCGTCGTCGCCACGAAGTTCGGCTTCACCAACCGCCTCGGCGAGTCGACGCGGATCAGGGGCGACGCCGCGTACGTACGCGAGGCGTGCGACGCCTCGCTGCGGCGGCTCGGGACCGACCACATCGACCTGTACTACCTGCACCGCGTCGACCGGGACGTGCCCATCGAGGAGACGGTCGGCGCGATGGCCGAGCTCGTCGAGGCCGGGAAGGTACGTCACCTCGGGCTCTCCGAGGCGAGCGCGCGGACGATCCGGCGGGCGCACGCGGTGCATCCCATCGCAGCGCTGCAGAGCGAGTGGTCACTCTGGACGCGGGACCTGGAGGCGGAGATCGCGCCGGTCTGCCGGGAGCTCGGCATCGGCGTCGTGCCGTTCTCGCCACTCGGCCGCGGCTTCCTGACCGGGCGCTACACCTCGGTCGCCGGTCTCCAGGAAGGGGACATGCGGCGCGAGCAGCCGCGGTTCGCCGACGGGAACCTGGAGCGGAACCTGCCCATCGTGGCCGCCCTCGACAAGCTCGCCGAGGAGAAGGGCGTCACCGCGGGGCAGCTCGCCCTGGCCTGGGTGCAGCACCGCGGCGACGATGTGGTGCCGATCCCCGGCACGCGCCGGGAGAAGTACCTCACGGAGAACCTGGGCGCGCTGGCCATCGAACTCTCCGCCGACGAGCTCGCGGCGATCGACGCGGCGGCTCCCGCGGACGCGGTCGCCGGGACCCGGTACGACGAGAACAGCCTCGGGTTCGTCGACAAGTAGACCTCCCTGGACAGGGGGGCGGGACCGGGGGCCGGGGCCGGGTGCCGCGTAACCTGCGGACATGCCCTTTCCGGATGAAGCAGCCGAGGCCTTCCACGGCGTGCCGGACGTGCTGGCGTACCTGGCCGGGACATGGCAGGTGGAGCGGACCGCGCGGGATGTGGCGGGCAACGCGGAGGGCCACTTCTCCGGCACGACGGCGTTCACCGCGTCCGGGGACGGGGGCCTTCTGCACCACGAGTCCGGCACCTTCACCTGGCGCGGCACCCCTCGCCCCGCCGAACGCACCCTGCGCTTCCTGCCGGGCGACGGACCGGGCACCGCGCGCGTCCTCTTCGCCGACGGCCGCCCCTTCCACGACCTGGACCTGCGCACCGGCAGGCACACCGCCGACCATCCGTGCGCGCTCGACCTCTACCGGGGCGAGTTCGAGGTGTACGACGAGTGGCGCTGGCGGATGCGGTGGCGGGTCGCGGGCCCCGCCAAGGACCTGATCCTCACGACGGCGTACACCCGACGCGACCCCACAGCGCCGCACACGACTCAGCCACATCGTCCGTCCCCGGAAAGTCAGGGCCGGTAGCGATCCCCACGGCTTCCGGGGCACGTCTCCCAGCGCGGAACCCCTCGGGCGCCACGGGGCTCACCGGCCGCCACCGTTCGCCGCCGCCCCTTCGCCCTCGGCCGCGATGCGCAGGTTCCAGCGGCCTCCGTGACCGGTCAGGGTGACCGTCGACAGGGGGCGGACGTCGATGTTCCAGTACGTCGACGGGGGCGCCTTCAGGGCGTAGACGAGCGCCGCACGGACCACCGCGGGTTCGGCCACCGCGAGGACCCGTGAGCCGTCGCCGACGGGGCGCGTGTCCAGCCAGCCGCCGATCCGCGAGATGAACGCGAGGAGCGACTCGCCGCCGTGCGGCGCCGAGCGCGGGTCGCGCAGCCAGGCGTCGACGGCGGCGGGCTCGCGCGCCGTCACATCGGCGAGGGTCAGACCGCGCCAGCGCCCCATGCCGCAGTCCCGCAGAGCCGGCTGGGCCAGCGGCGCGAAGCCGAGGCCGTCGCCGGTGGCGCGGCTGCGGGGCGTGGGCGAGCAGTAGCGCAGCTCGGCCACGCCCAGCGGCAGCAGCGCGGGCGCGGCGAGCTGCACCTCGTGCCAGCCAGCCCGGTCGAGCGGGCGGTCGTCCTCGAAGCGCTCGGCGAGCAGCGAGCCGCTTCGCGCGGCGGCGACGAGCGAGACCCGAACATGCATGCGGTGATCGTGGAGCGCGCCGGTGCGCAGGTCAAGGCTTTGCCGAGGGTACGTATGGAGCCCTCGCGCCCGGGATGTCACGAAGCGGACCGCTTACTGCCGGCCGAGCGCCATCCACTTCTCCGGGTCTTCGAGCGCGCTGAATCCGACCTTCTCGTACACCCCGTGCGCATCGGCCGTAGCCAGCAGAATTCGCCGCAGACCGCACGGCTCCAGGTGGTCCCTGACCCCCGCCACGAGCGCGCTCCCGAAGCCCTTGCCGCGCACCGACCGGTCGACGTACACGTCGCAGAGCCAGGCGAAGGTCGTGTGGTCCGTGACCACGCGGGCGTACGCGACCTGCTCGCCGGAAGCCGCCTCGTAGACCCCGAAGTTGAGCGATCCGGCGATCGCCCGGTCCTGCTTCTCGCGGGATCTCCCCCTCGCCCAGTACGCGTCCGTGGAGAGCCACTGATGGACGCGGGCGGCATCGAGGCGGGCGGAGTCGGTGGACATCTCGTACCCGGCGGGCAGCGTGTGCGGTGCGTCGGTCATGGCGGCAAGCCTCGCAGCCGCCCCGCCCGGCGGCCTCAGCGGGCGGAGCCCCACACCTCGTCACACGCGCCGCGAAGCCTCCGCACCCCTTCGGCGATCTCACCGAGCCCCGCGACCGCCGCGAAGCTCATCCGCAGGTACGCCGCCGGGGGCTCGGCCGCGAAGTACGGGCGTCCTGGGGCCACCGCGACGCCCGCGCGCAACGCCGCGCCCGTCAGTGCGGCCTCGTCCGCGCCATCGGGCAGGCGCAGCCACAGGAGGTAGCCGCCCGCGGGGATGTGCGGCAGGGCGAGTTCGGGCAGATGGAGGCGCAGGGCCGCGGACATCGCGTCCCTGCGGTCCTTCAACTCGCCCGCCACGTGCCGCAGATGGCGCGGCCAGGCCGGGGAGCCGACCAGTTCGAGCGCCGCCTCCTGGAGCGGTCTCGGCACGAAGAAGTGGTCGACGACCTGGATGGCGCGCAGCCGCTCCAGGACCGGTCCGCGCGCGGCGAGCGCGCTCACCCGGAAGCTCGGCGACGTGGCCTTGGTGAGCGAGCAGACATGCACGACGACCCCGTCGGGGTCGTCGGACTGCAGGGGCCTGGGCAGCGGCCCCGCGTCCTCGTGGACGAGGCGGCGCACGAAGTCGTCCTCGATGACGAAGGCTCCGGCCTCGCGGGCGATGCGCAGGACCTCCGGGCGGCGCTCCGCCGAGAGCACCGCCCCCGTCGGGTTCTGGAACAGCGGCTGGCAGACGAAGACCCGTGCCCCCGTGGCCTTGAACGCCGCGGCGAGCAACTGGGGGCGTACGCCGTCCACGTCCACCGGCACCGGGACCGGCCGCAGCCCCGCCGCGCGGGCGATGGCCAGCATGCCGGGATACGTCGGCGACTCGACCAGGACGGGCGCGCCCGGCGGGGCGAGCGCCCGCAGTGCCGTGGTGAGCCCGCTCTGGCCGCCCGCGGTGATCAGCACCTCGGCGGCGGTGATCGCCCCGCCGATGCCCCGCGCGAACCACTCCCGCAGCTCGGGGAGCCCGTCGATCGGCGGTCTCCCCCACGCGCCGGGCCGCCGCCCCGCCCGCGCCAGGGCCGCCGCCATCGCACGCTCGGGCTGCAGCGAGGGGTGCAGATAGCCGCCGTTGAACTCGATGACGCCGGGCGACGGCGCCGCGAGCGTGACCAGGACCCCGGAGGCGTCCACCGCGCGCGGCACCAGCTCCGTCGCCGCGTCGGCGCTCAGCGACACCTCCTGCCACGAGGTGTCGCCCGCCGGAGCGGCGGCGGCCTGCGGTTCGGCGCGGAAGACCCCGGCGCCGGGCCGGGTGACGACAAGCCCCTCGGCGGCGAGCTGCCCCAGGGCCCGCGACACGGTCACCGGGCTCACCCTGAACCGGTCGACCAGTGCCCGGCTCGACGGCAGCTTTCCACCAGGTGAGTAGCGGTCCAGCTCGTCCCGCAACCGTTTTGCCAACTCAGCCACACTGCTACCCTCATGCATGACAGCACAGGATAGCGCTACTCGCCCGAGCCGGATAGCAGTCACCGCACCCGCAAGCACCGGTGCCGGCACCTCGCAGCACGGCTCCGCACGGCACGGCTCCGCACAGCACAGCTCCCGCCGGGCAGGCACCGTCATGGCCGCGCTCGGCGTCACCGCCTTCTCGCTCACCTTCCCCTCCACCGCCTGGGGCCTGGAGGGCATCGGCCCCTGGTCGTTCGTGGCCCTGCGCTGCGTGCTGAGCGCGGTCATCGCGGGCGGCGCCCTGCTCGCCCTGCGCGTTCCGCTGCCCGCCCGCCGCCACTGGGCCGGGCTCACGGTCGTCGCCGCCGGGGTCGTCATCGGCTTCCCGCTGCTCACCACGCTCGCCCTGCAGACCTCGACCACCGCCCACGCGGCCGTGGTCGTCGGTCTGCTCCCGCTGACGACCGCCGTGTTCTCGGTGCTGCGCACCGGGGCGCGGCCCTCGCGGGGTTTCTGGGCCGCCGCTCTCGCGGGCGCGGCGGCGGTGATCGCGTTCACGGTCCAGCAGAGCGGCGGCGCCCTGTCGACCGCCGACCTCTACCTCTTCGCCTCGCTCCTCATCTGCGCGGCCGGTTACACCGAGGGCGGCCGTCTCGCCCGCGAGATGCCGGGCTGGCAGGTCATCGGCTGGGCGCTCGTCCTGTGCCTGCCGCTCGCCGTGGCGGGGGCGGCCGTCGCCCTGCAGTACGAGCCCTTCCAGCTGACCGGGCACAGCACCGCGGGACTGCTCTACGCCGCCATCGGTTCGCAGTTCCTCGGCCTGGTCGTCTGGTACCGCGGCATGGCCGCGATCGGCGTGCCCAAGGCCAGCCAGCTCCAGCTCGCGCAGCCGCTGCTCACGCTGGTCTGGTCGGTCTTCCTGCTCGGCGAGCACCTCACGCCCGCCGCGCCGCTGACCGCCGCCGCCGTCCTCGTGTGCATCGCGGTCACCCAACGGGCGCGCGGCTAGAGCCCTAGACCCTGACGGCCGGGCCCCAGGTTCCACCACCGGCCGTACACTTGCGGCCACGGAAGGCAACCGCAGGGTGGGACGAGGAGGTCGCTCCAGATGCGTGCAACCGTAGGCGAAAAGCTGGTGCTGCACGGCAGGACCGTCGGGCAGCACGACCGGATCGCGGAAATCGTCGAGGTGCTGGGAGCGGACGGCGGCCCGCCGTTCCGTGTCCGCTTCGAGGACGGCCACGAGACGCTGCTGTCACCGGGCCCCGACACCGTCGTACGGCATCAGGACCCGGCCCCGTAGCGCCGGGCCGGCTTCGGGCCGGGTGGGGAGCCCCGGTCAGCGGGGCGGCTTGGCCGTCTTCTGGTAGTGGTCGGCGACCACGCGTGCCATCGCGCCGATCTTGTCCACGCCCACTTCCTTCGCCGAGAAGTACACGTGCCCGCGCGCCTCGGGGAACCGCTTGGCGTACGTGAGGTGGCGGGACAGCTCGGCGGGGTCCTGCCAGGCGGCGGGCTGCGCGGGGTCGCCCGCCTTGTAGAGGGCCTCCCCCACGTACAGCCGCACGTCCGTGTCCCTGACGACGTCGGCCCACCAGGGCAGCAGCTTGCCGTAGTCCGCGACGGTGAAGCCGATGTTCCAGTAGAGCTGCGGGCAGATGTAGTCGAGCCAGCCCTTCTTGACCCAGCCACGGGTGTCGGCGTGCAGGTTGTCGTAGGTCTGCACACCGGCCTGCGTGTCCGAACCGAGCGGATCGGTCGAGGCGTTGCGCCAGACACCGAACGGGCTGATCCCGAACTGCACGTGCTTGCGGACCTTCTTCACCCGCGCACCCATCTCGCGCACCAGGCGGTCGATGTTGTCGCGCCGCCAGGCGGCCCGGTCCGGGAAGCCGCCGCCGTAGCGAGCGAAGGCGTCGTCGTCGTCGAAGACCTGCCCGGCGACCGGGTACGGGTAGAAGTAGTCGTCCCAGTGCACGGCGTCGATGGCGTAGTGGCGCACGGCGTCGAGCATCGCGTCCTGGCAGAAGCGCCGCACCTCCGGCAGGCCGGGGTTGTAGTAGAGCTTCCCGCCGTACGGCACGACCCAGTCGGGGTGCAGCCGCGCGGGGTGGGTCGGGACGAGGCGTGAGGGGTCCGTGTGGTTGGCGATGCGGAAGGGGTTGAACCAGGCGTGCAGTTCGAGGCCCCTGCGGTGCGCCTCGGTCACGGCGGTGCCCAGCGGGTCCCAGCCGGGATGCTTGCCCTGCACGCCGGTCAGGCACTCCGCCCACGGCTCGTACGGCGAGGGCCACAACGCGTCGGCGGTGGGGCGCACTTGGAAGACCACGGCGTTCAGCCGGCGCCGTACGGCCGTGTCGAGGTGGCCGATCAGCTCCGCGCGCTGCTCGGCGGCCGGGAGTCCGGGCTTGGAGGGCCAGTCACGGTTGGCGACGGTCGCCAGCCACATGCCCCTCAGCTCACGACGCGAGCGGGTCTTCCCGGGCACGGCCGCCGCGTCGCCCGCGGCTGTGAGCCCCGCCACCATCGCGGCTGCCGCAATCGTGAACCCTCGGCGTGACATACGCCTCATCCGCTTGCCCCCTGGCCTCTGTATCCGCCGGAACCGCAGTGCTGTCGGGGACAGCATGCCCGACCCGGCACGTCATGCACCTGAGGTTCCGGAGTAACGTTCACCGCTGGGGCAGAGACCACACCCATACGGGGGCCTGCCCGCCCATTGATCAGCGAAAGGCACGAGGTGACCGACTCTATGCCCGACATCGCACGCGTCGGAGTAGTGGGCTGTGGCCAGATGGGCGCCGGGATCGCGGAGGTCTGCGCCCGCTCCGGACTGGATGTGATGGTCGCGGAGACCACCGGCGAGGCCCTGGAGATCGGCCGCACCCGGCTCTACAACTCCCTCTCCAAGGCCGCCGAGCGCGGCAAGATCTCGGAGGAGGAGCGGGACGAGACACTCTCCCGCCTCAGCTTCACGACCGACCTCGGGGAGTTCTCCGACCGCGACCTCGTCATCGAGGCCGTCGTCGAGAACGAGGCGGTCAAGACCGAGATCTTCCAGGTGCTCGACCAGGTGGTGACCCGGCAGGACGCGATCCTCGCCTCCAACACCTCGTCCATCCCGCTGGTGAAGCTGGCCGTCGCGACGTCCCGCCCCGACGCGGTCATCGGCATCCACTTCTTCAACCCGGCCCCGGTACAGCAGCTCGTCGAGCTGATTCCCGCGCTGACGACGTCCGAGGGGACGATCAGCCGCGCGCAGTCCATGGTCGAGAAGATCCTCGGCAAGCACGCGATCCGCGCCCAGGACCGCTCGGGCTTCGTGGTGAACGCGCTGCTCATCCCGTATCTGCTCTCCGCGATCCGGATGTTCGAGTCGGGCATCGCGAGCCGCGAGGACATCGACAACGGCATGGAGATGGGCTGCGCCCACCCGATGGGCCCGCTCAAGCTCGCCGACCTGATCGGCCTCGACACCGTCGCCTCGGTCGCGGACTCCATGTACGCCGAGTACAAGGAGCCGCTGTACGCCGCTCCCCCGCTGCTGCAGCGGATGGTGGACGCGGGCCGGCTCGGCCGCAAGTCCGGCTCGGGTTTCTACCCCTACGCCTGACACGGCTCACACCGGCATCCAGGACTTCGCACCGCACGCGGGCCCGGCACTCGATCGAGTGCCGGGCCCGCGGCGTTCACACACCGTGTGCTCCATGGGCTCGCATATGCCCTTCGCACACTCTCCCGCCCCGGCCACCAGGCGAGTTGACTTTCCGTGCGCAGCAGGGGGATGGACAGCTACAGAAAGGAGCGGACCAGTGACCGCCGACCCCGAGCATCGCGTGGTCCCGCAAGAACTCGCCGAGTTACGCCGCAGCTTGGACGTGGGTCTGACCCGCGTCGACGGACAGCTGGCGTTGCTCACCCAACACGACGAACAGAGCGTCAAGAGCCAGGATGAACTGACGGTAAGGATCACCGCACTCGAGCACACTCGCTGGCCGCTGCCCGCCCTTGTCGCCCTCACGGCGGTCGGTGCGCTCGCCGTGGCGATCTGGCAGGCCTTCGGCCGTTAGTGTGCGTCCTGGCCAAGACGCAGGTGGTGCAGGAGGAGAAGCGCCGCCGCCATGTTGGCGGCGGGTACTTCTCCGCGGGCCACCATGTCAGGGACGAGTTTGAGTGGGACCCACTCACGGCGGTCGGACTCGAAGTCGTCCTCGGGATGTCCGATGTAGGTGCACTCATCCGACCAGTAGATGTGGTGCACGGCGTCGGTGAGCCCATTGGACGGCTCGACACTCAGCAGGTGTCGTAACGGGCCCGGCCGCCAGCCGGTTTCCTCCTCCATTTCCCGGGCGGCCGCGAAAGCGAGGTCCTCGCCGTCCTCGACGACGCCTGCCGCGAGTTCCCAGCCCCAGCTGTCCGTGATGAACCGGTGCCGCCAGAGCAGCAGCACCTCGTTGGCCTCATTGACGACGGTGGCCACGGCAACGGGCCGCAGCCTTATCAGGAAGTGATCGAGGTGCCGGCCGTCGGGCAGCTCCACATCTGCCAGATTGACCGTGAACCATCGATTTCCATACACAGTTTGTTCGCTTTGTTTCGTCCACTGCACGGTTCTGCCACCTTCCGCCGAGTAGATGGCAATATCGCAGCAGGAGGGTGGTCAGAGCAGCGTGTGAACGGCGTCGGGGTTCAGCGCGCGCCGCAGGTGGTCGCAGTCGTACGTGCGGTGCGCGTCACAGGGGTACGCGCAGCGCCCCGTCGATGAGTTCGGCCGCCTCGGCCGTGCCCGCGCAGTCGCTGCGGACCAGATGTTCCCGCACGGCCCGCAGCCGGTCGCGCAGCCTTTGGGACTCCATCCCCCGTGCCTGTTCTGCCATTTCCACTGCCGTGGCCACGGCCTCGTCGGTGTTCCCCTGGCGCAGTTCGATCTGGCTGAGCATGGCGAGCCGATGGACCCGGCCCCGGTCGTGCGCCGGGGTGTCCACCGCCGCCGCCGCATGCTCGTGCGCTCCCGTGAGGTCGCCCAGGCTGAGCAGCGCCTCCGCCACCTGTACGTTGACGAGCCCGGGCTGGACATAGCCGGTCTCGTCCGGCTCGCGCCCGCGCCGGATGCGGTCGGCGGCGACCTCCGCACGCCGGATGCAGGACAGCGCGCTGCTGCCGTCGCCCAGGTGTGCGTACGACTTGGCCTGCATGGCGTAGAGATCGGACGCGAGGGCCGGGGTGAGCTCGCGCCCCGCGGCGCGCAGCGCGGCCTCCGCGAAGGCCACCGCCTGGCGGTACTCGCGCATGAACAGTGACTGGTTGACCAGGAGTGCGATGACGTAGGCCCCAAGTCCCCGGTCCCCGCTGGCCTTTGCGAGCCGCAGCGCCTGGTGGAAGTAGCGCTGGGCCAGGCCGTGCGCGTCCGAGTCATAGGCGCAGATGCCCGCGATGGCCACCAACCCGCCGGTGGATCTGTGCAGTTGGCGTCCCGTCTCGTCGGTGTAGCTGCCCCGCAGCAGGGGCGCCGCCTCGGCGTTGAGGAAGCCGACGATGCGGGTGCGGGTCGCGATGCCGCCGGCCTTGCGGTACATCTGCTCGTAGTGGGCGCGGGCCGCACGCATCATGTCGATGTCGGCCGTGCTCACCGGATGCCTGCCGCCGCGTGAGACGTCCACGTCCTCGGGCGGGTTCTCCCACTCCCAGACGGGCATCACCGCGGGTGTTCCCGTGACCGCCGGTGCGCCGAGGAGGTGCGGGCGCTGCTGTTCGTCCGAGCGCCACAGGGCCGTGGCCCGGTCCACGAACCCGGAGAGGGTCGAGGCGGCGGAGCCGCGCCCCACCGCGGGCAGCCCCGGCACGCCGAGGCCGATGTCGTCGAGGGTGACGGTGCGCTGGAGACGCCCCGCGAGCACCTCGCAGATCAGGTCGGGCACCTGGCCGCGCGGGCGCTGGCCCTTCAACCACCGTGACACGGCGGTGTGTTCGTACCGCAGGGCGAGGCCTCGCCTCTTCCCCGCCTGATTGACGTGGGCAGCCAGGCCCGCGTGGGAGATTCCCGCCTCGTCGAGGATCGCGTCGAGCAGGGTATTGGGCTGCATGGAGGCCCTCCGGTGGCTCGGTGTGGCCAGCGTAGTAGAGGTGACTTCACACGGGGTGTGAACGGAACGCCCGAATCCGGGGG
This sequence comes from Streptomyces sp. NBC_01283, assembly GCF_041435335.1. Lineage (NCBI taxonomy): Bacteria > Bacillati > Actinomycetota > Actinomycetes > Kitasatosporales > Streptomycetaceae > Streptomyces > Streptomyces sp. NBC_01283. Next base: position 7,415,044 of record NZ_CP108430.1, on the reverse strand, counting down.
GTGTGCGCTCTGCCGTCGCCACTCCCGTCACGCTTGACTGAGATTCCTCAATAGGAGGCCGGCCGGGCCGCCGGCTCCCCCTCGAAAAGTGCGGCGGCCCTCACCGGCGCCGTCCGCCCCGCCGTCTGCCCGACAACTCCAGGGCGGGGTCGGGCGGCGCATGGCCGGCGGAGGTTGACGGTGCGTCACGTCATGGTGCTTTCCCGGCGCACCGTCTCCCCCTGCTGTACCGGCACCCGCCGCCGGTCGTTGCGCAGCACGAGGAGCGCCGCGTCGTCGGTGGGCAGCCGCCCCGCGTGGCGCAGAAGTTGGGCGTACACCGCGCGGATCACGGTCTGGGGCGCGACCGGCGGCACTCGCACCGCTTCGGTGAGCGCCGCCTGGAGCGGGAAGAACCGTCCGGCCGCGTCCCGGGTGTCCTCCATGCCGTCCGTGTGCAGGGCGAGCGCCTCCCCCGGAAGGAGTGGTCCGCAGTGCAGCAGCGGCAGTTCGACGGGGAGCGGGAAAGGGCCGAGCGGCGGCAGCGGCTCCCCGGCGCTGACCGGCTCGGCCCGCCCCCTCAGGCGGTAGGGCCACGGGTGGCCGCAGTTGAGCGCGGTCATCCCGCCGTCCGGGCCGATCTCCATCAGGAGTACGGTGACGAACTCCTCGGCCGCCGGACTGTCCGGCGCGGGAGCGCCGTTCGCCGGATGCTCGGCCCGCGACCGCTCCCGCAGATGTCGCCCGAGGGCGCGCTCCAACTTGCGCAGCACGTGCGGCAGTTCGGACTCCTCGTGGGCCGCCTCGCGGAAGCTGCCGAGCACGGCGGCGGCCGTGCTGAGGGCGGTCAGGCCGTGCCCGCGCACATCGCCCATGACGATGCGGACCCCGTGGTCGGTGGCCACCACCTCGTACAGATCCCCGCCGACGGAGGCGCCGCGTGACGCGGAGAGCCGCCCGGCGGCGACCGTGAGGCCCTCGACGCGTGGCGGCAGCGGGCGCAGCAGGGCGTTCTGCGCGGCGCCCGCGACCTCACGGAGCTGGCGCAGCTCCCGGAGCAGCGTGCCGCGGACATGCAATATCAGACCGGCGCCGACCGCGAAGAAGACCGCGCTGGTGATGATCCGCGCCTCCAGGCCGTCCTGCCGGGCGAGCGGACAGACGAGCTTGTACGTGACGGCCGCCGCGCCCCATACCGCGGGCAGGCCGAGCGTGAGGACACGCCGGATCCGCGGCGGGTCCAGGCGGGACACCCGCTTTCCGGCCCTCGTCCGGAGCCTGGCACGGCCCCTCGCCCGGAACAGCGCCCGGCGGGGAGCTCCAGTCCTGATACGGATCATGCCGACGGCCCCCCTAAGGCCCTGTTCAGCGTGCGATTCGCGCGGTCTGCGCAGACCGAAGCAGACCGGACGGATCACGGCCCTGCGGCCGGACTGATTCTGTCGACCGCATGGGCCGATCGGACCAGAGAGGGCTTACTTGCCACTCAAACGAGTGAAGGGCGTACCCGGAGGTCCGGGTACGCCCTTCTTTGCGCCTCTTGTGCGCCTGGTGGCGGCTACGGGCAGTGACTACGCTCCGCGCAGCACCGCGCCGGTCCGCTCGGCCGCCAGGGCGACGGCCGCGTCGCGGGCCGCGGAGGCCTCGTCGACGGTCAGCGTGCGGTCGGCCGCGCGGAAGCGCAGCGCGTACGCCAGGGACTTCTTGCCCGCACCGATCTGCTCGCCGGTGAAGACGTCGAACAGGCGGATGGACTCGAGGAGTTCACCCGCACCCTCGCGCAGCGCCTTCTCCACGTCGGCGGCCGGAACGCCCCCGTCCACGACGAGCGCGACGTCCTGCGTGGCGACCGGGAACGTGGAGATCTTCGGACCCTGCGGGACACCGGATCCGGCGGCCTCCAGACGGTCCAGGTCGAGCTCCATCGCGCAGGTGCGCGCGGGCAGACCGAGCGTCTTGACGACGCGCGGGTGCAGCTCGCCCGCGTACCCGACGACCTGCTCCGTCCCGTCGATCACGACGGCGAGCTCGGCGCACCGGCCCGGGTGCCACGGGCCGTACTGGCCCTGGCGCACGAGCAGTTCGGTGCCCGACTCGGCGGCCAGGTCACGCGCGGCCTGCACCGCGTCGGCCCACTCGGACGGCCGGCCCTTGCCCCACCAGCCGGCCTGCTCGCGGGCGCCCGCGATGGCGACGGCGGCATGCCGCGGCTGGACGGGGAGCGCCTCGGTCAGGGAGGCGATCTCCTCGTCCGTGGGACGGCGGTCGACGGGCAGCCGCACCGCGACACGGGCCTCCTCGCGGGGCTGGAAGACCAGGCCCGTCTCGAAGAGCGCCAGGTCGTGGCTGCCGCGGCCCTCATTCCGGCGCAGCGCGCCGAGCAGCCCGGGCAGCAGCGTCGTACGAAGAGCGGGCTCCTCGTCGGAGAGCGGGTTGGCCAGCTTCACGACCCGCCGCTTGGGGTCGCCGGGCTCCAGGCCCAGCTGGTCGAAGACCTGCTCACCGATGAAGGGGTAGTTCGGTGCCTCGACGAATCCGCTGCCGGCGAGGGCGCGGCCGAAGCGGCGGTGCAGCCGCTGCCGGTCGGTCAGGCCGCGGCCCGCGGGGGGCTTGGGCAGCGTCGACGGGAGGTTCTCGTACCCCTCGAGGCGGATGACCTCTTCGGCGAGGTCGTTCGGCTCGGCGAGGTCGGGACGCCAGGACGGCACGGTGACGGTCAGGGCGTCCTGGCCGTACACGTCGCAGCCGACTTCCTGCAGGCGGCGCACGACGGTCTCGCGGCCGTACTCCACGCCGGCGACCTTGTCCGGGTGATCGGCGGGCATGGCGATCGTGTGGGGCGCGGAGGGCGCGATGACCTCGGTGACCCCGGACTCGGCGGTGCCGCCCGCGAGCAGCACGAGGAGATCCACCGTGCGCTGCGCCGCGGCGGACGCGGCCTGCGGGTCGACGCCGCGCTCGAAGCGCTTGGCCGCCTCGGAGGGCAGCTTGTGGCGCCGGGCCGTGCGGGCGATGGAGATCGCGTCGAAGTGCGCGGCCTCGATGACGACGTCGGTGGTGCCGGCCGCGTCTTCGTGGTCGGCGATCTCGGTGTTGGCGCCGCCCATGACGCCTGCGAGGCCGATCGGGCCGCGGTCGTCGGTGATGACCAGGTCCTCGGCGTCGAGGACGCGCTTGGCGCCGTCGAGCGTCGTGAACTTCTCGCCCTGCTCGGCACGGCGCACACCGATCGTGCCCTCGATGCGCGAGCGGTCGTAGGCGTGCAGCGGCTGGCCGAGCTCCAGCATCACGTAGTTCGTGATGTCGACGGCGAGCGAGATCGGGCGCATGCCCGCCTTCTGGAGGCGGCGCTGCAGCCAGATCGGCGAGCGGGACTCGGGCTTCAGACCCGTGACCGTGCGCGCGGTGAAACGGTCGCAGCCGCGCGGGTCGGAGATCTTGACCGGGTAGCCGAGGGAGTTCGGCGCCGGCACATCGAGGAGCGCCGGGTCGCGCAGCGGCAGGCCGTACGCGATGGCTGCCTCGCGGGCGACGCCACGCATCGACAGGGCATAGCCGCGGTCGGGCGTGACGGCGATGTCCAGGACCTCGTCGACCAGTTCCAGCAGCTGGATGGCGTCGGTGCCGGCCTCGTGCTCCGGCGGAAGGACGATGATGCCGCCGCTTCCGTCGTCGCCCATGCCCAGCTCGTCGCCGGAGCAGATCATGCCGTGCGACGTCTTGCCGTACGTCTTGCGCGCGGCGATCTTGAAGTCGCCGGGCAGGACGGCGCCCGGGAGCACGACGACGACCTTGTCGCCGACGGCGAAGTTCCGTGCGCCGCAGACGATCTCCTGCGGCTCGCCCGTGCCGTTGGCCGAGCCGACGTCGACGGTGCAGAAGCGGATGGGCTTCTTGAACTCCGTCAGCTCCTCGATGGTGAGGACCTTGCCGACGACGAGCGGACCGGTCAGGCCGGAGCCGAGCTGCTCGACGGTCTCGACCTCTAGGCCGACGTCGACGAGCTTGGCCTGTACGTCACGGCCGGTCTCGGTGGCGGGGAGATCGACGTACTCCCGCAGCCAGGAAAGCGGGACCCGCATCAGATCTCCATCCCGAAGGGCCGGGTGAACCGGACGTCACCCTCGACCATGTCTCGCATGTCTTCGACGTTGTGGCGGAACATCAGCATCCGTTCGATGCCGAACCCGAAGGCGAATCCGCTGTACTTCTGGGGGTCGACGCCGCAGGCCGTGAGGACCTTCGGGTTGACCATGCCGCAGCCGCCCAGCTCGATCCAGCCCTCGCTGCCGCAGGTGCGGCAGGGGCGGTCGGGGTTGCCCACGGACTCGCCACGGCAGACGTAGCAGACCATGTCCATCTCGGCGGACGGCTCGGTGAACGGGAAGTAGTTCGGGCGCAGGCGGGTCTTCATGTCCGCGCCGAAGAGCGACTGGACCATGTGGTCCAGGGTGCCCTTGAGGTCGGCCATGGTCAGGCCCTCGTCCACGGCGAGCAGCTCGATCTGGTGGAAGACCGGGGTGTGCGTCGCGTCCAGCTCGTCCGTGCGGTACACGCGGCCGGGGCAGACGATGTAGACGGGCGGCTCACGGTCGAGCATCGCGCGGGCCTGCACCGGGGAGGTGTGGGTGCGCAGCACGACACCGGACTCGTCGCCGGCGGTGTTCTTGTCGCCCTCGGGGCCCTGGACGAAGAACGTGTCCTGCATCTGCCGGGCCGGGTGGTCCGGGGTGAAGTTCAGGGCGTCGAAGTTGAACCACTCCGCCTCGACCTCGGGGCCCTCGGCGATCTCGTAGCCCATGGCGACGAAGACGTCCGCGACACGCTCCATGAACGTGGTCAGCGGGTGCCGGGCACCGGCCGGGACGCGGTCGTACGGCAGCGTGACGTCCACTGCCTCCTCGACCAGGACCCGGGCGTCACGCTCGGCCTCGAGCTCGGTCTGGCGGGCGGCGAGCGCCTTGCTGACCGCGCCGCGTGCCATGCCGACGCGCTTGCCGGCCTCGGCCTTGGCCTGCGGGGGCAGCGCGCCGATCTCGCGGTTGGCGAGGGACAGCGGCGAGGTGCCGCCGGTGTGCGCGACCTTGGCCTCCTGGAGCTGTTCGAGGTCGCCCGCGGCGGCGAAGGCGGCGAGCGCCTCGTCCCGCATGCGCTCGATCTCTTCAGGTTTCAGTGCCTCGACCTCAACAGGGTCGTACGACTTGTTCGGTGCCGACATCTCTTCCCGTGCTTCCGGTTGGCTGGTGATGGTCCCCGTCTACGACTCGGAGACGAATCGTCCACAGATCAGGGACGCAAACGTGCCAAGGATCGAGTCTAACGGGGGTGGCGCAGGTGAATGAGCCCGCGGGCCGTGCTCGGGCGGATCGGAGGAGAAGATCAGAGGAGATACGCCGGAGTGCCCACGGGCAACGTAAATCGGAACTGGGCGCCGCCACCGGGCGCGCGGCCGACGGTGATCGTCCCGCCGTGCGCCTCCACGATGCCCTTCACGATGTACAAGCCGAGTCCCGTCCCGCCGCGCTTGCTGCCCCGCCAGAAGCGGGTGAAGACACGGCCCATCGATTCCTCCGGAATGCCGGTCCCCTCGTCACTCACGGTCACGGCCGTCTCGGCCCCGCCCCGCTCGCGCGGGGACGACGAGGGCGCCACGTCGATGGTGACGGTTCCCTCGCCGTGCCGCACGGCATTTTCCAACAGATTGCTGAGCACCTGGTCGATCTTGTCGGGGTCGGCCCAGAGGTCGGGCATCGGCTGTTCCATCCGCACGAGGAAGCGGTCGGCGTCCTGGCCGGAGGCGACATGGGCCTGGATGTGGCGGCCGACGGCCGCACCGATGTCGACGGGCTGACGGCGCAGTTCCAGGCGCCCCGAGTCGATGCGGGAGATGTCCAGGAGCTCGGCGATGAGCCGCGTGACGCGGTTGGCGTCGGCGTCCACCGTCTCCAGCATCAGTTTCTTCTGGTCGTCGGTGAAGCGCTCCCACTTGGCGAGCAGCGTCGCAGTGAAGCCCTTCACGGAGGTGAGGGGCGAGCGGAGCTCGTGGGCGACGGTGGCGATCAGCTCGGCGTGGCTGCGCTCGGTGCGGCGCCGGGCCTCGGTGTCGCGGATGGAGACGACGACGCGGCGGACGGGGCCGGTGGGCGCGGTGCGCACGTAGCGGGCGGTGACGAGGACCTCGCGTCCGCCGGGGAGCAGCAGATTGCGCTCGGGCTGCGCGAAGCGGGTCGCGATGCCGCCGTACGGATCGGTCAGCTGCCACCAGCGGCGGCCTTCGAGGTCCTCTAACGGAAGGGCGCGTTCCAGTGGCGCGCCGATGGCGTCGTCGGCCTGCACGGCGGTGATGCGCACGGCTGCGGCGTTGAAGCAGATGACGTGTCCCGACTCGTCCGCGACGACCAGGCCGTCGGGAAGGTCGTCCGGGTGGACACCGAGGCCGCCGAGGTCACCGAGGGCGCCATGGTCCGCGCGAGTGGACAGGATGCCCTGTACTCCCGGTGATCTGCTCGTGCCGATGCTCATTCCCCGTACCCCACCTCTCGGACCGGCGCAGGAGGCCTCCGAGCCCGTCACCCTACTAGCTGGGAGTGACGGAACGGCACCCTCCAGCCGCACGCTGTGCACGGGCGGACGCATAGAGGCACACGGCCGCCGCCGTCGCGAGGTTGAGGCTTTCGGCTCTGCCGTGGATCGGAACGCGCACCACGGCGTCGGCGAGTGCGCGGGTCTCCTCCGGGAGCCCCCAGGCCTCGTTGCCGAAGACCCAGGCCGATGGCGTGCCCATGGTGCCCTTGTCGAGCTCGTCGTCGAGGTCGTCCTCGCCCGCTCCGTCGGCCGCGAGGATGCGTACGCCCGCGTCCTTCAGCCCCTGGACGGCCCGCTCGACGGGTACGCCGACGGCGACGGGCAGGTGGAACAGCGAACCGACCGACGCGCGCACGCACTTGGGGTTGTAGAGATCCACGGAGGCGTCCGTCAGGACGACGGCGTCGGCCCCCGCCGCGTCGGCGCACCGCAGCACGGTGCCGGCGTTCCCGGGGTCACGGACGTGCGCGAGGACGGCGACCAGCCTGGGCTTCGCGGCGAGGATGTCCTCGAAGGGGGTGTCCACGAACCGGCAGACCCCGACGAGTCCCTGCGGCGTCACGGTCGTCGAGATGTCGGCGATGACGTCCTCGTCCGCCAGGTGCACCCGGGCCCCCGCGGCACGGGCCTCGCCGACGATGTCCGCGTAGCGCTCGGCGGCCTCGACGGTCACGAACACCTCGACGAGCGTGTCGGCGTGCGCCGCGGCCTCCCGCACGGCCTGCGGCCCCTCGGCGAGGAACAGCTGCTCCTTCCCCCGGAAGTTCCGCTTGCCGAGCCGCCGCGCGGCACTGACGCGGGACGACTTGGGAGAGATCAACTCGGGAGCGGCGGTCATGAACTCACCTTCGGGGGGGGGAGACGGCAGAGGAGGGCGGACGAGAAACCGAACGCAGGCGGACCCGCAGGCCAAAGGGCCTGCGGGTCCGCGAGTAACGCTCAGGTACAGCGAAGCGTCAGGCAGCCTTGGGGGCGTTGACGTCGCTCGGCAGCGCCTTCTGCGCGACCTCGACCAGCGCGGCGAACGCGTTCGGGTCGTTGACGGCGAGCTCCGCGAGGATCTTGCGGTCCACCTCGATGTTGGCGGCGTTCAGACCCTGGATGAGGCGGTTGTACGTCATGCCGTTCTGGCGGGCAGCGGCGTTGATGCGCTGGATCCACAGCCGACGGAAGTCGCCCTTGCGCTTCTTGCGGTCGTTGTAGTTGTAGACCAGGGAGTGGGTGACCTGCTCCTTGGCCTTGCGGTACAGGCGCGAACGCTGACCGCGGTAGCCCTTGGCAGCCTCGAGGACTGCGCGGCGCTTCTTGTGGGCGTTGACTGCCCGCTTGACGCGTGCCACTTGTTAACTCCTTGCAGCGGGGCCGTGGTTGGACTCACACGACCCGGTATCGATTGGGTCCCGGTCAGAGTTCAGGCGCGGTGTGCGCCCGGACTCACTTGCCGAGAAGCTTCTTGATCTTCTTGGCGTCGCCCGGGGCCATCTCGGCGTTGCCGCTGAGGCGACGCGTCAGACGGGACGACTTGTGCTCGAGCAGGTGGCGCTTGCCGGCGCGCTCGCGGAGCACCTTGCCGGAGCCGGTGATCTTGAAGCGCTTGCTGGCACCGCTGTGCGTCTTGTTCTTCGGCATAGCGCCGTTCTCTCCTCGTCAGTGGCACTCGGATGCCCGGTCGTGAAACCGGGCATCCGGGAACCGTATGTATCAGGTGGCGATCCCCGGACTCACGTCCCGGGATCAGGCCTCGGCGGGAGCCTCGGCAGGGGCTTCGGCGGCAGCTTCGGCAGGAGCCTCGTCGGACTCCCCCTCCTCGGCGGAGTTCTGCGAGCGGCCCGGGTTGGCCTTCGCATCCGCCTTGCGGACCGCCTGAGCCTCGCGGGCCTCGGCCATGGCTTCGGTCTTCTTCTTGTGCGGACCGAGGACCATGATCATGTTTCGGCCGTCCTGCTTCGGGTTCGACTCGATGAACCCGAGGTCTTCGACGTCGTTCGCGAGACGCTGCAGCAGTCGGTAGCCGAGTTCCGGCCTGGACTGCTCGCGACCACGGAACATGATCGTGATCTTGACCTTGTCGCCCTGCTTGAGGAACCGGACGACGTGACCCTTCTTGGTGTCATAGTCGTGCGGGTCGATCTTCGGCCGGAGCTTCATCTCCTTGATGACCGTGTGCGCCTGGTTCTTGCGCGCCTCACGGGCCTTCATGGCCGACTCGTACTTGAACTTCCCGTAGTCCATGAGCTTGCACACGGGCGGACGGGCGGTAGCCGCCACCTCGACCAGGTCGAGGTCGTACTCCTGTGCGAGCTCCAGGGCCTTGGCAAGCGGAACAATCCCGACCTGCTCGCCGCTGGGACCGACAAGTCGCACCTCGGGAACGCGAATCCGGTCGTTGATGCGGGGCTCGGCGCTGATGGATCCTCCTCGGTAGCACCACGCGGCGGTCTGGCGGACAGCCGCGTTACGTCTGTTATCCGACCAACCGAGTGAGTACATAAAAAATGCCCCAACCGATCACAGGAAGGGGCTCCATTACTACCGGAGCACCTCCGCGATGATCGCGGGGCGCAATTCGGGCCTGCCGTAGTCTCGGGGACTGCGACTGCCTGACCGGTGACCCGCCGCTCAGGGAGCGACTAGGTGGGAAGCGGAGCCTCCACTTGTGGGCCGGGTCTCTGCGTGGCACGCGAGTATCCGGCCGGTCGTTACACAAGGTTAGCAGCTCCGCGGGGGTGGGGCTAACCAACGGTGCGCACGGACTCCCGCGGACTGCTCCGGACGGGGCTCCGCTTATCGTGTGGGACATGAGCGACGCGACCCCCACCCCCGAGTCCGGCACCGGCCCGGGCTCCGATTCCCCCGACTTCGACACCCTGACCCGTGACATCGCGGACGTCCCCGCGGTCGAGGTGATCACCACGGTCGCCGTCCACCTGATGAGCGCGGCGGCCGTGAACCTCGGCCTCGCCGAGGGCGGCGAGGGCCACAAGGACCTCGACGAGGCCCGCAAGCTGATCCACTCGCTCGCCGGTCTGATGGACGCGAGCGCCACGGAGATCTCCTCGTTCCACGCGGCCCCGCTGCGCGACGGCCTGAAGTCGCTGCAGCTGGCCTTCCGCGAGGCGTCCGACGTTCCGGACGAGCCGGGTCAGGGCCCGGGCGAGAAGTACACGGGCCCGGTCTTCGGCTGAGCACCACCCATGACACGCGTACGTCCGTGATTCATGGGCGTACGTGATTCACGGACGTACGTAGAAGGGCTCGCCCGGTGGCGTCGCCCCGGTCGGCAGCAGTGCCAGGTCGAGGCCGCTCACCAGGCGGGCCCTCAGTGTTTCGTCGGCCGCGATGTGCCGGGCGACACGCTGGGCGGCTTCGGCCTGGTCCGCCGCGGGGTCCAGGACGAGCGCGAGGGTGCCGTCCGCGGTGCCCGCGCCGAGGTGGGCCCGCAGGACGGCGGGCTCGGCGGCGACGGCCGCGCGCACGGCGGCCGTGACGGCGGGGTCGGCGAGCGGGTCCCGGGTGTGGCGGCCTTCGGAGAGGGCGATCAGGGCAGGCCGGTTGATCTCGTACGGGACGGGTCCCGCGAGGTCGAGCACGATCGTGTCGGCCTGCTCGTGCGCGGCGGCCTGGAGCGCCTGGTGCAGGGGGACGGCGACGGGCCGGGCCTCCGGGTCCCACAGGGCGAGGGCCTGGGTCGAGGTGAACGCGGGCAGCGCCTTGCGGTCGCCGGCCTTGAGGGTGGGGACCGCCATGTCGCTGGACTTCTCGCGGCGCAGCCCGTCCGCGCCCTCTTCGACCTCGCCGAGCACGGCGACCACGGGGACGAGCAGCCGGGCGCCGGTGAGCGCCTCCAGGACGGGGCCGTGGGCCGTGCGGTCCTCGGCCCACGCGGCCAGGGCCTCGGTGAGCCGGGGGTCGGCGGACCCGTCGTCGTCGGAGAAGCCGGGGTCCGGGATGTTCTTGTTCGCCACGGCCCCGACCCTACCGACCGCGGCCCGGGGCCTGGCGGGCGGTGCCGGTGCGGGTTCCGCGGCGACCGCGCCAGAGGTGGACCGCCGCCGCGAGGAGGGCGAAGCCGAGGCCGCCCGCGACCGGGCCGACCCAGCCGGCGGGCCCGTCGTCGCCCTGGTCCGTGTCCGGTCCAGGGCCGAAGTACTTCTCGCCGTACGCCGCGGACTTCAGCCCGTCCGGCTGCTTCTTGCCGCCCTCGGTGATCGCGGCCGCCGGGTCGATGAAACCGAAGCCCTGTGAGTCGTCGCGGCCGCCGCTCGGCACGTCGCGTGCGGTGTCCTCCAGGAGCTGCTTGATCTGGGGCGGGGTCAGGCCGGGGTGGGCGGCGCGGATGAGGGCGACGGCGCCCGAGACGAAGGCGGAGGCGGCGCTGGTGCCCCAGCCCTCGTAGTACTCCCGGTCGGGATCGGCGATGACGATCTCCTTGCCGGGGGCGCTGACGGTGGCGTACCAGCGGCGGGTGGAGAAGGAGGCGCGGTCGCCGCCCTCGTCGACGGCGGTCGCGGCGATGACCCCGGGGTAGGCGGCGGGGTACGAGATGTGGTCGCCGCGTTCACCGCCGTTGCCCGCCGACGCGACGACGACGGCGCCCTTCTTGAGGGCGTACTGGACGGCGGCGTCCTCGGCGGGTTCCGGGTGGGCGGACTTGGAGTCGTCGCCCAGGGAGAGGTTGATGACGTCGGCGCCGTGGTCGGTGGCCCAGCGGATGCCGTCGGCGAGGGCGTTGCCCCGGGTGTTGCGGGCCTTCGAACGGTCCGGGTCCCCGTCCTCCAGGATCACGCGGACCGGCAGGATCTTCGCCTCCGGCGCGATGCCGAGCACGCCGTCCCCGCTGCCCGCGCCGTGTCCGTGGCCCGCGATGATGCCGGCCATGGCGGTGCCGTGCCTGGCCCAGGAGCGATCGCCCTTCCTCGCCCCGAAGCCGACCATGTCCTTGCCCTCCAGGACGCTGCCCGCCAGGTCGGGGTGGCTGCCGTCTATGCCGGTGTCCAGGACGGCGACGGTGATGCCCTTGCCCTTGGTGGTCTGCCAGGCCTGGTCCGTGTGCATGGCGTCGAGGGCCCACTGCTGGGCGCGTATGCCGTCGTCGGCGTGGGCGGTTGCGGGCAGGAGGGCGAGCGACGCGGCGAGGGCGACGGCACCCAGCTGACGGATTCTCATGAGGACTTCTCCGTGGCCGCGATGGTCTTGCGCAGGCGCCGCTCGACGCGGTCGGCGATGCCCCTCGCCTCGTTGCCGAGGCCCGCCTGGGCGGGGGCGGAGGTGGCGGACGTCTTCATGGCCTCATCGGCGGGCTCGGGTTCGGTGACCGTGCGGCCGTCGGCGAATCCGGAGACGGAGAAGGCGACGACGGGGGCGTCCGGGAGCACCGACACGGTCCACGAGGCGCGCTGGGCGTCACCGAAGTCCGCTGCCGGGGTGCCCTTGGCCGCGTACGGCCGTGGCATCAGGTCGGGGCGCCGGTCGAGGCCCTCCTCCGTGAAGCGGGTGCGCAGCGAGCGCATCGCGTCGGCGTCGGCCTTGGTGAACAGCAGGCCCACGGTGGTGACATGGCTGCGGGTCGCGTCCGTGTACGTGGCGCGCAGCAGCCGGAGGCAGCCCGCCGGGGCCAGGGCCTTGCGCAGGAGCGGGTCGAAGGCGTTCTTGCAGGGGGAGTCGGGGGCGACGGCGACCCGGGTCCAGGTGCGGTCGGCTCCGCCGGGACCCGCACCCTCTCCCTTGATGGTGGCCGGGAAAAGCTGGTCGACGGGCACGCTGTGCCAGAGCTGGCCCGCCATGGCGTACGTGCTCCGCGTGGTGCCCGCCCCTTCGGAGCCGCCGGTCAGCCAACTCCCGGTCGCGGCGCCCCCGATGAGCCCGAGGCCGAGCACGACGCAGGCAGCGGCGGCGCTCACGCGGGGCTGGGCCCAGGTGCGGACGGGGCGCAGCCGCGTGGTGCTGTCGTCGTACATCGCGGGCCGGGCGAACGACACGAAGGGCCGCCCCGCTCCGGGGCCGGGCGTCAGGTCGACGGCGCCGACCGCACGGCGGGCGGCGGTCGTTCGGGGGGAGGGAGGGGGCGGAGGCAGGGGTGCGGTCGACGGGTCCGGGGCGGGCGCGGATATGAGCGCCGCCACTGGATCCGACGGCGGCGCCGGAGGCATCGGCGGACGCAGCGGATAGTCCGCGCCGTGCTGCTCGTCCTCGGCATCCCGGGCGTCAGGAGCCTCGACGTGCGGCGGGCCAGGAGGGAGCGGCGGGGAGGGGGCAGGAGCCGGGGCAGGAGCGGGGGTGCGCGCGCGGGTCCGGATCAGCGCCGACGGCGGCGGCGTATCGGGAAAGCGCGCCGACGCGGGCGGCGGGGGCGGGGACTGCTGTTCCTCGTCCGCGAGCTGCTGCGTCTCGTCGGCGGTGTCGGCCGCCACGTCCGCCTTGTTCACGTCGTCCGGGTCGTCCAGTGGCGGCCGCGGCCTCCGCACCCGGTCGAAGGGGGCGAGCAGATCCCCGAGGAGGGAGTCCTGATCGTCGTCCGCCTGGCCCTGGTCCTCCGGTGCCGGATCCGCCGACGGCGGGCTCTGGTCGGGGAAGCGGGCGGACGGAGCGGGGGGCGGCATCGACGAGGGCGGGCCCGGCGGTGGGGGTGGAGTCGTGGGACGTGGCGGGACTGGGGCCCGTCGCGCTTCCGTGCTCATGCACCCCCCGTTTCCTCGCTCTTCTGCGCGTAACTCTAAGGGCAGGTTCCGGTCGTGCGGGAACCAGTCTCGGCCCCCGGGCGATCTGCCCGGATCATCCCCCTACCCTCGGGTAATCGCGTCTGGCAGGCTTCGGCCATGACAGCCCGTGCAGCAGACAGGGCCCGCTACGACCGGGCCACCGCGCACCTCGACGCCCCCCTCGCGATCGTCGATCTGGAGGCGTTCGACGCCAATGCCGACGACCTCGTGCGCCGGGCCGGCGGGAAGCCGATCCGGGTCGCGAGCAAGTCCGTGCGCTGCCGCGCCCTGCTCGAACGTGTGCTGGCCCGCGACGGCTTCGCCGGGCTCATGTCCTTCACGCTCGCCGAGTCCCTGTGGCTCGCGCGCTCCGGGTTCGACGATGTCCTGCTGGCCTATCCCTCGGCCGACCGTGCCGGCTTCGCGGAGCTGACCGCCGACCCGAAGCTCGCCTCGTCGGTGACGGTGATGATCGACGACCCCGCGCAGCTGCGGCTCATCGACGAGGCCAGGGGCGGCGGACGCGAAGAGGTCCGGGTCTGCCTGGAGTTGGACACCGCCTACAAGGTCCTTGGCGGGCGGGTGCGGGTCGGCGCGCTGCGGTCGCCCCTGCACTCCCCCGCCCAGGTCGCCGCGCTCGCCCGCGCGGTGGGCCGCAGACCCGGCTTCAGGCTCGTGGGCGTGATGGCGTACGAGGGGCATGTGGCCGGGGTCGGTGACGCGGTCGACGGCCGTCCCGCGCGCTCGCAGGCGATCCGGCTGATGCAGACGGCGGCCCGCAAGGAGCTCGCGGCGCGGCGGGCCGAGACCATCCGCGCGGTGCGGGCCGTCGCGCCGGACCTGGAGTTCGTCAACGGCGGCGGTACCGGCAGCGTGCAGCACACGGCGGCCGAGCGTGCGGTGACCGAGATCGCCGCGGGGTCGGGCCTGTACGTACCGCGGCTCTTCGACAACTACACGTCGTTCAGCGGGCGTCCGGCCGCGCTCTTCGCCCAGCCCGTGGTGCGCCGCCCCGGCCCGGGCACGGTGACCGTGCTCGGCGGCGGCTACCCCGCGTCGGGTTCGGCGGGCCCGGACCGCTCCCCGGTGCCGTACCTCCCGGAGGGGCTGCGCTACGACCCGCAGGAAGGCGCGGGCGAGGTGCAGACCCCGCTGCTCGGCGGGCCCGCCGACGACCTGCGGATCGGCGACAAGGTGTGGTTCCGGCACGCGAAGGCCGGGGAGATGTGCGAGCGGTTCGAGGCGCTGTGTCTCGTCGAGGGCGACCGTGTGACGGCAACTGTCCCGACGTACCGCGGGGAGGGCCACACGTTCCTCTAGAGGACCGTCAGCCCGTCAGGGCGTAATAGGGGACCGTCAGGGCGTCGCGCCCACGCTGTTGCCCACGCCGCCGCTCGTCTCTCCGCCGCCCACCGGACGGATCCCCTTGGTGATCGTCTCCATGTCGGAGAGCGGCGGCGCCGCGTCCCCGGCGTCGATGGCGAAGCGGACGATGACCAGCGCCTCGGAGCCGTGGCTCGACGGGAAGGCGAGCGACTGGACGTATCCGCCGGGGCCCTTCTCCGTGCGGACCCGCCAGCGCACGAGGTATCCGGAGCGGCCCGCGACCGCGACGGAGCCCTCCTTGACCTTCTCGTGGCTGGCGATGCCCCCGAAGGGCCGCATGCCGACCTTGTCCTCCTCGTACGCGCTGTCCGCCGCGTCCTTGATGTCCCGCTGGGCCAGCTTCTTGGGCGAACGCTCGTCGGTCGCGGTCGACGTGCGGGAGTAGACCGTGCCGTGGCGGCAGAGGCTGCCCTCGCCCGGGCGGTCGTAGACGTCCGGTGTGCGGACGGTCGGGTCGCCGCCGACCGTGCTGTCGGCCTTCTCCCAGCCGTCGGGGACGGGGATCGTGATGCCGTTGAGCTGGTCGACGAGGGTGGAGGGGTCGGGATCCGGCGCCGAGGTGGTGGGCGTCGGCGAGGTCGGCGACGGCGGGTCCACCTCCTTCGACGTGGTCGACACGGGGCCCTCGACCTGCGGTTCCTCGTCCTTCTTCAGGAGCACCACGCCGGTGACGATCGACGCGACCAGGACGACCCCGGCGGTGGCCAGCGCCACCGCCTTGCCCCGGCCGCCGCCGGAGGCCCCCGGGAGCGGCTGGACCTGGGTCTGTGGCTGCGGCGGGCCGAACCCCGGCTGCGCCTGGGCCGCTTGCGGGGCCTCGGGCGCACGCCGGTGCTCGGTCCAGGCGGACCCGTCCCACCAGCGCTCGACGTGCTGTGCCGGTGGGGCCGAGGGGTCCGTGTACCAGCCGGGAGGGGGCGACATGCTCATCCCGGCACTCTAGGACGTGCCGTGAAGATCAGAACAGTCGGAGCAGTCGGAACAGTCGGGACCGTCAGAACACCGCGTCCACCTGGTCAGGAACGACCGAGCCGTCCCCGCGCAGGAGCGGGCCCTTGCTGCCGTCCGGTGCGTTGTACGCGGCCGTCGAGCACGGGTAGAGGTCCGGCTTCTGCTTCATGGGCTCGATGAACATGGGGTTCACGACCCAGCGGCCGTCGGCGTTGTCGTACGCACGGCACATGACCTCGTTCTTGTTGCGGTTCAGGACGAGGTGGGCGCCCGTGGCGTCGCCGACGAACGTCACGTCCGTGTCGGCGTCACCGCCGCCGAGCGCGATGCGGTGGGACCGGTCCTGCCTGTCCCAGGCGGACTTGCCCTTGACGCCGTAGATCTCCTGGTTGATCCAGCAGCGCTTGCCGTCGATGTAGGGGATGGCCTCGCCCTTGTTCCGCGGGACGTCGCCACAGCCCTGGTTCCAGGTGGTGATCCGGCCCTTGCGGTCGAGGACCGAGCGGATGGCGATGGTGTGCTCGCGGTCGATGCCGACGCCCCCCTTGCCACCAGCCCAGACCTCCGTCACCGGCTCCGAACCCGCCGAGACGATGTAGACGTCGAACCCGGCCTTCTTGAGCGTGCGGATCAGGTCGCGCTGCTGGTCGTAGTAGCGGGCATAGCCGGGGATCTCGTGCGTGCCGACCTTCTGGGTGGCGCCGACGGGGGCGGCGAGGACCTGCTTGCGGGCCTTCGCGGCGTACGACTCCAGTTCGGGCACGGTGTGTCCGGCGAAGAGCTGGGGCACCCAGGCGTACTGCGGGACGGTGTGCCGGTGGTCCCACTTCCCCGCGAAGGCGGCGGCGCCGCTCATCGTCTTGCCGTCCTCGCGGACCTCGAAGATCTCGTCGGCGCAGTCGGTGTCGGTGGAGGTGGGCAGCGGCTTGCCGACCGGCACCTTCGTGCCGCAGGCCTTGGTGAGCGCCTGGTCGGCCTCGTCCGTCAGCCACTTGCTGGTGGACTTCCAGCTCGCGGGACGCAGGATCTTGTCGTGGTGCAGGGACCAGGCGATCGTCGCGTCGGTGATGTCGTTCTTGACGACCGTGTTGTCCCAGTCGAAGGCGGCGACGGGACGCTTCTGGTCGTGACCCCGGTGGGAGCCGCAGCGTCCGCGCTCGTCGATCATCTGCTGGAGCCGGTCACGGTTGTCGCCGAACCAGGTCAGCTTCTTGGAGAGCTGCGGGCAATGGGCCTTCGCAGCGGAGGGGTTCGCGGGCGTGGCGGCGGCCGCGGGGAGCGACGCGGGCACGGCCGCCAGAGCGGCGGCCGTGGCCAGCGTCAACGCCAAGGCATGTCTGTTACGCATGCGCATGGACCGTACATCAATCCCCCGGAGCGGTCAGACCCCGTGCACCGTGTCCTTCTGGTCGGGGATGACGGACCCGTCGGCGCGGCGCACGGGGCCTTCCCCGCCGTCCCGTTCGGTGTAGCCGGTGCTGGCACACGGGTACGGCTTCGCGAGCTTGCCCTTGGGCTCGATGAACATGGGGTTCACCAGCCAGCGACCGTCGCCGTTGTCGTAGGCACGGCACATGAGCTCGTTCTTGTTGCGGTTCAGGGCGAGGCGAAGGCCGGTGGCGTCGCGCAGGAAGGAGATGTCGGTGTCGGAGTCGCCGGCCGCGAACACCTGGCGCCCGGCGGCCGGCTGGACCTTCTCGGCCGCCGCGCCACGGACGCCGTAGATCTCCTGGTTGATCCAGCAGCGCTTGCCGTCGATGTACGTGATCATCGAGTCGTCGCCGTCCTTGACGGTGCCGCAGCCCTCCAGATGGGCCGTCAGTTTCCCGTGTGCGGTGACATTGCGGATGCCGATGGTGTGCCGGGCGTCGACGCCGACGCTCTTCGCCCACACCTCGGCGACCGGCTCGGGCGACGCGGAGACCACGTAGACGTCGAATCCGGCCTTCTTGAGCGTACGGATCAGGTCGCGCTGCTGGTCGTAGTAACGGGCCCAGCCGGTGAACTTGCCGGTCCCGACGCGCTGTTCGGTGCCGACGGGTGCGGCGAGGTTCTCCTTGCGGGCGGCTGCGGCGAAGCCCTTGACCTGCCGGGTGGACCAGCCGCGGGTGAGCTGGGCGAGCCAGGCGTACTGGGGTTCCATGCGCCGGTGGTCGAAGCCGGCGAAGGCCGCGGCACCGCCGGTGGTGGTGCCCTCGCCGTAGACGGAGGTGATCTCGTCGGCGCAGTCCGTGTCGCGGCCGGTGGGGAGGGTGGCGCCGTCGGCGGGGCAGGCCTTGGCGAGGGCCTTGGCCGCGGGGTCGGTGAGATAGCGGCTCGTGGTGTGCCAGTCGGCGTTCCGGGGCGTACGTATCTTGCCGTTGCGCAGGAGCCAGAACATGGTGGCGTCGCCGACGTCGTTCTTGATGACGGTGTTGTCCCAGTCGAAGGTGGCGACGGGCTTGGCCGCCCCCTTGCCCCCGCTGTCGCCGCAGCGGCCGTACGTGTCGATCATCTTTTGGAGCCGGGCCTTGTTGTCGCCGTACCAGCCCGTGGAGACGGTGAGCGAGGGGCAGTCCTTCGGCTGGGACCGCACGGGCTGGGTGGCTTCCGCGGTGGCCTGGACGGTGATGAGACCGGCTCCGGCGACGGCTGTCACTGCTGCTGCCGCGGCGGCGCGGCGCTTGAAGTTCACGAACACACTCCCGTGTTTACGCAGGTCAGCCGGGCGTCGTGCGACGCCCGGCTGACGGGGTGGTTGCTGAAAGGTGAATTACACGGGCGGGTGGACTACACGGGCGTGACGTAGGCGCCCGAGATGCCGCCGTCGACGAGGAAGTCGGTGGCGTTCACGAACGAGGAGTCGTCGCTGGCGAGGAACGCCACCGCGGCGGCGAGCTCGTCGGCCTCGGCGAAGCGGCCCACGGGGATGTGGACGAGGCGGCGCGCGGCCCGCTCGGGGTCCTTGGCGAAGAGCTCCTGGAGGAGCGGGGTGTTGACCGGGCCGGGGCACAGGGCGTTCACGCGGATGCCCTCGCGGGCGAACTGCACGCCCAGCTCGCGGGACATGGCGAGGACGCCGCCCTTGGACGCCGTGTACGAGATCTGGGACGTCGCCGCGCCCATCCTCGCCACGAACGACGCGGTGTTGATGATGGAGCCCTTGCCCTGGCGCCGCATGTAGGGGATGGCGGCCTTGCAGCACAGGTACACGGAGGTGAGGTTGACCTCCTGGACGCGCTTCCAGGCCTCCAGGCCCGTGTCCAGGATGGAGTCGTCGTCGGGCGGCGAGATGCCCGCGTTGTTGAAGGCGATGTCGACCGAGCCATAGGTGTCGTACGCGGTCTTGAAGAGCGCGTCGACCTGCTCGGCGTCGGTGACGTCGACCTTGACGAAGGTCCCGCCGACCTCGTCGGCTGCGGCCTTGCCCGCACTCTCGTCGATGTCCCCGCAGACGACGTGCGCGCCCTCGGACGCGAGGCGGCGCGCGGTGGCGAGGCCGATGCCGCTGCCGGCGCCGGTGATGACGGCGGTGCGGCCCACGAGGCGGCGGCAGATGTTTTCTGACATAGGGCTTCAGGCCTCCGTGCTTTCGGTGCTTGCCGTGCTGATGAAGACGTTCTTGGTTTCCGTGAAGGCGGCGAGCGCGTCCGGGCCGAGTTCACGGCCGAGCCCGGACTGCTTGTAACCCCCGAACGGGGTCCAATAGCGCACGCTGGAATGCGAGTTGACGGAGAGGTTCCCGGCCTGGACGGCTCCCGAGACCCGCAGCGCACGGCCCACGTCACGCGTCCAGATGGAGCCGGAGAGGCCGTACTCGGTCGCGTTGGCGAGGCGGATGGCGTCGGCCTCGTCATCGAAGGGGAGGACGACGGCGACCGGCCCGAAGACCTCCTCCGTCGCCACCGGCGACGCGGGGTCGACGTCGGTGAGGAGCGTCGGCGGGAACCAGAAGCCGGGGCCCTCGGGGGCCGCGCCGTGGATTCCGGTGCCGGACGGTACGTACGAGCGCACGCGCTCCAGCTGCGACTTCGAGATCAGCGGACCCATCTGGGTCTTCTCGTCGGACGGGTCACCGACGACGACCGACTCGACCGCGGGCCGCACGATCTCCAGGAAGCGGTCGTAGACCGATCGCTGGACGAGGATGCGGGTGCGGGCGCAGCAGTCCTGGCCGGAGTTGTCGAGGTACGACATGGGCGTGGCGAGGGCGGCGGCCTCCACGTCCGCGTCGGCGAAGACGATGTTCGGGCTCTTGCCGCCGAGTTCGAGCGTCACGCGCTTCACGCGGGCGGCGCACTTGGCCATGATCTGCTTGCCGACGCCCGTGGAGCCGGTGAACACGATCTTGGCGACGCCGGGATGCTCGACCAGGGCGTTGCCCGCGACGGCGCCCGCGCCGGGCAGGACCTGGAAGAGACCTTCGGGGAGGCCTGCTTCCAGGGCGAGTTCGGCGAGCCGGAGCG